>NZ_JBFUHL010000012.1:0-120415 GCF_056402415.1 Paenibacillus sp. P4_A9 | reverse complement strand
CTGTTAACGCATCACCGACACGCTTCTTATGTATTAAATCAACCATTCTCATGAGAATTCCTCCTTTAACTTGCATTTTACATCACAATTAGGAAAATGAAAAAGGGAGCTACTTAAGCTCCCTTCAATCTTACCCTATTATTATTGTACAACTAATTTGGATTTCATTTTAGCATGTCCTTCGCCGCAAGGAAGAACACAATCGATTTCGTATGTACCTGGTTTATCGAAAGTAATTTCCTTCGAAGGGTTTTCTTTGTCAAGTTTAATATCCAACCCGACGATTTCAATGGCATGGACGCCTTCTTTTAAGGATAACGATACTTTCGTAGGTTCACCCTTTTTCACCGTGTAGTCCGGTGCATCAAACTGCCAGTTCGAAGCAGTTAATTTCAGCTGTTGCATTTTACTAGCGGCAGCCTCGGCTTCATGTGCCTCTTGGCGATCAGAAATATCTTGAAAGAGGACTCCCAGCCCCAATGCGCCCGCAAGTATAAATAGTACAAAGAAAATCCACTTTTGCATGCATATCCCCCTCATCGTGTGTTCACTTCATCTATTCTACCTAACATCAGAGAATAATCCCATATCTACTACGTGGCAAAACTTTGACTATTTCGTGACAGAATTGTGAACTGAACTCCATCTTACTATTACCCATTCCTATGCAAATTACACGCGATTCCATCGATCGCCAATTTGGAAGCCACGAGCAGATCCTATTTGTTTCAATCCCGCCTGCTCAGGTTGCTTCGAGATACAAGTCGGTCCGCTTTCATTGAGTTTCCGGATGTCGCGTGTGAGTCGGGTACTACACGCAACACAAAGCTTATGTTGACGAATCGGCTCCGCACAAGACGCACATTGATAATTCAGATTTGGATAATCAGATAGCGTCAGCTTTCCTTCTTTCATCCAAACTTGTAATTGAAGAATGGACACACCTGTAGCTTCGCATACCTGCTCATTCGTGGAACGATAGTTTCTACGAAGAAATTCGAGGCTATTTTTCAATTGATCATTTATGTTCGTTCTGCACGCCGTGCATTTATTGTATAAATTTCTCTGAAACACTTTCCCGCATCGCGGGCAATTGCTTACCATGAGCTCAGGGACTCCCATGCTCCAACACATCCTTGTATGGAATAGGTAATCTCTCATAGCAGATCACCCTCGAATATAGTTCCAATTAACTATATTCTACCATGGGTCCCTCACGTTGAATAGGTCTTTAGTTGCTTAAATTTATTAAAATTCAATCAATTTTAGAGCAAATTTATCCCAATTGAACCTCGCGAACAAATGCTTTGACTAAGGCAATAAATTTAGGCTTCGTCCGATTCGCAACAGCCACTACTTGTTCATGCGTCAAGGGTTCAAGCTCCTCACCAACGGCCATATCTGTAATACAAGATATGCCGAGTACCTTCAGTCCTGCATGTCGTGCAGCGATAACTTCACCTACTGTAGACATGCCAATCGCATCTCCACCAATACGAGCAAGCATCGTAAGCTCTGCAGGCGTACAGTACGTAGGACCTGTAATTCCCGCATAAACGCCTTCTTGCAGCTTGAGGGGAACTCCGTCCTCTCCTACAACCGCCCCCGATAACTCACGAGCAAGTGCGCGATAATCACGGTTGTACGCTTCTGACATATCCGGAAAACGAACACCAAGCTCAGCATGGTTTGGCCCAATCAGAGGGTTATCCCCCGTCATATTGAGATGATCACTAATTAGCATCAAATCACCGGCTTGGAAGGATCGATTCATCCCGCCCGCCGCGTTGGTCATCACAACCGCTTGAACGCCAATGGCCTTCATGACATATACAGGGAACACGACTTTTTGCATATCATAGCCCTCATAATAATGAGAACGCCCCTGCATAACGATAACTTGTTTACCTTCCAAAGTACCGACAACAAAGCGTCCTTCATGACCTGCAACAGTTGATACAGGAAAATGCGGTACTTCACTATAATCAATTGCTATAGGCTGCTCAACTTGATTAGCCATATCTCCCAGACCTGAACCTAGAACGAGTCCGATCGACGGAGAAACGCCGCCTAAGCGAGATTGGATGAAGCTTGCAGCCTCGTTAATTTTTTGTATATAAGACAATGTCATGTTGATCTCCTTTTCTGCTTAGAGCGCCTCGATGATACCAAGAACTAGCTTCAAAAACTTAGGTTTAACCTTCTCCGTTGTCTCCATCACTTCTGCATGGGATAACGGTTGATCCAGAATACCCGATGCCATGTTAGAAATACACGAGAAGCCCAATACCTCAATACCCGCATGGCGAGCAACGATAACCTCAGGAACAGTTGACATGCCGACGGAGTCTCCACCAAGTGTACGGAACATGCGAATCTCAGCAGGTGTTTCATAGTTAGGTCCAAGCAGACCAACATATACACCTTCTTGCAGTTTAAAATCTTGCGTTGCCGCTACATCGTGCGCTAATTTGCGCAAACGTTTGCTGTAAGCCTCCGACATATCCGGGAAGCGTACGCCTAGCGCTGAATCATTCGGTCCAATCAAAGGATTGCGGAACGTCATATTCAAATGATCACTGATAACCATGAGATCGCCAACTTGATAAGATTCGTTAATCCCGCCTGCTGCATTGGTAACGATTAACGTCTCCACGCCAAGCTCTTTCATGACGCGTACTGGAAAAGAAACCGTTTCAGCGCCGTAGCCTTCATAGGCATGAAAGCGCCCTTTCATGACGAGGACTTGCTTGCCTTGAATGGATCCAACAACCAATTCTCCTGCATGCCCTTCTACGGTAGAGACCGGAAAATGCGGGATGCGGGAATAGTCAATCACGATAGGCTGCTCAATCAAATCTGCTAGAACACCAAGACCTGAACCGAGAATAAGACCAATTTGCGGTGTAATATTTGTTTCTTTTTTAATAAATGCTGCTGCTTCTTGAATTTCTTGAATCATCGATGTTCCTGACATGTAACCATGCCTCCTCAGCTTATTTTAAAAATGATTTATTTCAATAGGTGCAGGAAGCTCTCACCATTCAATGTAGGTTCAACGCCGAAGTTCTCAGCGATTGTTGCGCCCAAATCAGCAAAGGTTCCCCGTATGCCCAAGGAAACTGGCGATTGGAAGCTTGGACTATACAATAATACGGGAACGTACTCGCGTGTATGATCCGTACCTGCATGAACAGGGTCATTCCCATGATCCGCTGTCAAAATAAGCAGATCCTTCGGTCCAAGTCCCGCTTTCAGCTGTGGCACATAGGCATCGAATTCCTCCAACGCCTTACCATAGCCCTCGGGGTCGCGACGATGACCATACAAGGAATCGAAATCGACTAGATTCGTAAAAGCAAGACCTTTGAACGATGTTCCAAGCACGTCAATCGTCTTCTGAATGCCATCCAGATTACTTTTCGTCGAGGTTGCTTGCGTAACCCCTTCTCCATCAAAGATATCATTAATTTTGCCAATCGCAATGACATCCCATCCAGCATCCTTAAGCTGATTCATAACGGTAGGCGCTGGAGGCTTGACCGCATAATCATGTCGATTCGGCGTGCGTTTGAAGGCACCTAGCGTACMCAGATAAGGTCTTGCGATAACGCGACCCACTGCAAATTCATCCTGCATCGTTAATCTTCTGGCAATTTCACAAGCCCGATATAACTCATCTAGCGGTATGATATCTTCATGTGCAGCCAATTGGAATACGCTATCGGCAGACGTATAAACAATCCATGCGCCTGTCTTCATTTGTTCTTCGCCGAGCTCATCTAAAATCTCTGTACCTGAAGCCGGTTTATTTCCGATGACCTTGCGACCCGTCTCTTGCTCGAATTGCGAGATCAACGCTTCGGGGAAACCGTCCGGGAATACTTTAAACGGTGTGGAAATACGAAGCCCCATCAACTCCCAATGGCCCGTCATCGTATCTTTACCAACCGAAACCTCTGCCATTTTACCATAATAACTATCCGGTGACGTCACAGGAGGAATCCCATGAATTTCCGCAATATTTCCGATTCCCATTTGCTGCAAATGGGGCAGCGCGAAGCCGCTCACTTTTTCTGCGATATGACCAAGTGTATGTGCTCCAAGGTCGCCAAACTGTTCAGCATCCGGTAATTCGCCAATGCCTACGCTATCCAATACGATTAAACTAATTCGTTCAAAGCGCACCGATGTCCCTCCAAATCAATCCCTAATGTTAATGATATCCACCCTTCATTATCCCACTTCCTACCCGTGAATGCAAAACAGCAGCGATTCCTATTGGAATGGCCGCTGTTGTCTCCGATCGCAATCATAGATGAGCTCTAGGGTGAGCTCGATTATAAACATCCTTCATTTTGAGCTTCGTGACCTGAACATATAGCTGTGTTGAGGAAATATCCGAATGACCTAACATCTCTTGAACCGATCGCAAATCGGCACCGTTTTCAATTAAATGGGCAGCAAATGAGTGTCTAAGCGTATGCGGTGTAATCTCATTCGTTATTTCGGTCTCTGAGGCATATCGCTTCATAATTTTCCAGAAACCCTGCCTCGTCATCCGGGTGCCCAAATGTCCAATGAAGAGGGCATCCTCATCTATCGATCTTTTTAACAGCTTTAATCGATAATTCTGAATATACGACTCCAAAATCCTGATCGCTATGCCGCTTAGAGGTATCATTCTCTCCTTCTCGGCTTTGCCGATACAGCGAATGAAGCCCATCTCTAAATTCACATCCGACATATTTAAAGACACGAGTTCAGAGACACGAATTCCTGTTGCATAGAGCAATTCAAGCATGGCTTTATCCCGTGCCCCACTCACCTGCTCAGATTGAGGTGCCTCAAGAAGCTTCTCAACCTCGTGAATGCTCAGCACTTTAGGAAGCCTTTTTTCTAACTTAGGTACCTCGACGAATAAAGAAGGATCCGAATCAAGGAGTCGTTCTTTCACCATGTATTGAAAAAAGGAGCGTAGTGATACGCGAATGCGTGATAGAGTTGCTGAAGCTCGTCCGAGCGCTTTTAATTGAGAAAGATATCCTGCAAGATGCATTTTCCCTGTATCTCGCCAGCTTGAAATACCTTGCAGCTCGATATAAGCAACAAATTGAAGGAGATCTCTTTCGTAGGATTCGAGTGTATTCCGTGAAAGTCCTCGTTCAGTCGTCAGAAATCGGATGAAGGATTGTAGCTCACTCGTCATTATGTCAGTCTCTCCCTCGTTTACGTGCTAGTACTTCTAACATATAGCATTCCACGATGGTTGGAGATATTCCTTTATTCTTCGCTTTATTCACCATACCAATAGAACAAACGAAGCCGCTCACTCATCGAATTCGAGTCAAAGGAGACATGCTCGCTTTGCCCAAATACTTTGACTGATTTACCCGTAGGAGCTTTATACTTGTTCACAGGTTGAATCCAACCGGAAACAGCGATCATGACTTGATATAAAATAACCGTCAAAGCCACAAAAACTAAAATGTACTGTAAGCGAACAATTAATTTCCGATAGGAAAAAATCATAGCCCTGCCTCCATGTCTATTCCATGTCTTAGGAACAGAATATGAGGCTCGGACCATGATTATGACAGCTCACTTAATTTGGTATAGGGCAATCCTAGCGCTTCAGCAACCGCAGGATGGGTGACGCTGCCTTTATACGTATTCACGCCAAGCTGCAGCGTGTAGTTCTCTGCTAAAGCTTGTGTGAAGCCCTTATTAGCCAATTCCAACGCGTACGGCAAAGTTACATTCGTTAATGCCAATGTTGAAGTTCGCGGGACAGCACCTGGCATATTGGCTACCGCATAATGCAGCACACCGAATTTTTCATAGGTGGGATCACTATGGGTCGTTACACGATCAATCGTTTCGATGGATCCTCCTTGATCGACGGCAACATCCACAATGACGGCTCCCGGCTTCATACTCTGCACCATCGCCGCTGTTACTAATCGCGGTGCTCTCGCTCCAGGTATAAGTACCGCGCCAATGAGCAAATCTGCCTTCTGAACTGCGCTCGCAATATTATACGGATTTGACATCAATGTACGAAGATGTCCACCGAAAATGTCATCCAGAGCCCGCATACGGTCTGCACTTCGCTCGATGATCACGACGTTAGCACCAAGACCTAAAGCCATTTTGGCTGCATTCGTGCCCACAATTCCTCCGCCTAGAATGATGACATCCGCCGGTGGTACGCCGGGGACTCCGCCAAGTAGAATGCCGCGGCCGCCATAAAATTTCTCAAGGAAATGAGCTCCAATTTGCACAGACATCCGCCCGGCAACTTCGCTCATTGGTGTTAACAAGGGCAGTGAACCGTTAGGCAATTGAATCGTCTCATAGGCAATCCCTGTTACTTTCTTCTCTAGTAACTGTCCTGCCAAATCACCTGCCGCAGCTAAGTGTAAATAAGTAAATAGAATCTGACCTTCTTTGAAATAACCATATTCGGCAGGCAAAGGCTCTTTTACTTTCATAATCATATCGCTTTGTGCCCACACTTCCTCAGCATGCGCGAGGATCGTTGCACCTTCTTGCTTATAATCCTCATCGGAAAAACCACTGCCAATGCCAGCTCCAGCCTCGACTAGCACGCGATGACCGGACATTTGCAGCATCCCTGCGCCGCCTGGGGTTAACGCGACGCGGTTTTCATTGTTTTTGATTTCTTTTGGAACACCAACAACTAGGTATGGTTTCGACACAATCGCCACCTTCTTCCTTTGGTTCATTCGTCTATAATGTACCCAGACTCCCTTGCCAATTATGTGACGGAAAGCAAACACCTTTCTACTAGTTAGCATATGTTAAAAACACAAAAATGCCTGTATGCATCTTGCTTGCATACAGGCATTTTCATAATTTGAATAGCGTCCTTGCGGAAACTATTAGTGGGATTTCTCCAATGAGTCCGGTTTCCCTCGTTCAGTACAACGATAACATATACCTTGAAAATCAAGTCGATGATCTAATACTTGAAAATGAAATTCTGTCTCTAACCGTTCTTCGAATGGTCCGAGCCAATCTTCCATGATTTCATCTACGGCTCCGCATTGCACGCAAATTAAGTGATGGTGATGATGACGCGAATTGTCGTCACGCAAATCGTAACGGGCAACACCGTCGCCGAAATTCATTTTCTCCAAAACGTGCAGCTCGCTCAGAAGCTCTAAAGTTCGGTAAACCGTTGCTAGACCGATCTCTGGTGCTTTATCCTTCACAAGCATAAACACATCTTCTGCACTGAGATGATCTTGTTCATTCTCCAATAGGACGCGAACTGTCGCTTCCCGTTGAGGCGTAAGCTTGTACCCTTGGGATTGCAATTGTTGTTTAATTTTCTCAATCCTTGCTTCCATATGCCTCCCCCTCAGAAAGGTGGGCATCCTAGCCCATTTTTAGCCACTCTTTTCATTATAGGGGGAGCGAACTTACAAAGTCAAACAGAAACACAATTCATTTCATTACCCATAAAGCCCCACCAGCATTGGGGTTACCCATTTCATCATGTATTGGGAGAAGTAACCCTCTAATAACGCTGCCGCAAGCAGGAAGCCCCCCATGGCTAAAGTGATCGTTGTATATCTCATGAAAGGTTGGTAAATGTTACCACTCCGACTCATGATTCTATGCTTGATCATATAAATGGAGAATGACATCGCCGCTACGCTGCAAAATAATATGGCTGGAATCACAATTAAATTCTGAGGAACTACGGCCACAAGCGCAAAAAGCATACCTTTCCACGACATCTGACCAACAAGGTATCCGACTGTGAAGCCAATCAGCACCCCTTTTAGAAAATCTAATACTAAGATCAGAGGCAAGCCTATTATCGACAAGCCAAATAGCCAGATCAATAAGATCCACTTCATATGCATGCCAAAAGCTTGACTAAACGATTGCTGGCTGTCAATTTCAACGCCATTATTAATTTCATGAAAAAAGCTTCCTAAATGGCGGGTCATTTCGGTCCTCTGTTCAAAAGAAAGGGCGTTAACCATGACGGCACCGAAAACAACGCCAATAACGAAGAGCACAGCGACGAATATAAATAACGGCAAATTATCCTTCATATATTGTTTCATCGTTAAGTTCCTATTCACACTCGCCGCTCCCTTCTTTGTACAACCTCTACAAAGACAAGCTTATGAGCGAAAAGAAGAAATTATGAATGATTTTTCACTTTGCCATACTTTCCGCCGCCCCCAACTTCAAGCGTTAAAGACCCTTCTCGTGCTTTCACAATGTATGCTGCAATTTCTTCTCCAACCGTTGCAGCCAACTCTTCAGGCGTCGCGCGATGTATGACATGCATCTCAGTTCCGAACCGGTTTAGGAGCTGTTCCAGCTTCTTAGATCCTAAACCAGGGATGTACTCTAATGGGATTTGAAAATGGTAAGGAGGACGATGCGCTGGTTGATAGGATTGATCGCGATCCGCGATCGCCATGATGCGATCCATGACACCACGAACAATTTTGGGACTGCCGCAATTCACGCAGCGCTCGACAGCCGAATCGCAGTCGTCCAGTACTGCTTCGCACAAACTGCAATACGTACGATGATATTTGCCTAATCGCGAATTCAAACCATAGTTGGCTGTGACACCACGTCCTTCTAGGCGCTGAAGCGCTTTGACCAGTTCCTCGTATGTCGGTGCAGCAAGCCTTATTTGGTTGTATTCGCGACCTATTTTCGCTAAGGAATGTGCGTCTGAATTTGTCACGTAGGTGAAATCATCCAACTCCGAAATGTATCCAGCCATGTCGGAATCCGCACTTAAACCAAGCTCTACTGCCGGGATTTGCTTCACATCCAGCAGATCGTTCATGCAACTAACTGCACTGCCGTACACGCTTTTGTGCGGCGTAAAGATGTGCGCAGGGATAAGAATGCCTCCCCTACCTATAACCTCTTCCTGAAGCGTACGCGCAGGCACATAAATACGTTGTGAGCTTAGCTCCACATTTTTCATATACCGCTTCATCCATGTCGTAAACTCCTGCATGACCTTCAGTGTAGGCATATAAGCAAGCAAGTGCGCAGGACCCATCCCAGGGTCTCTCACTTCGATTTCGCTGCCTAGGATGATCGACGTATCCCGATAGCGAATTCCCCCGCCTTCGAGCTCCACCATGTCTCCCTTTTCCAAATACATCATAATCTCCTCTTGGACAGAAGGAGAATGGGTATCGATGATGGAGATCATCTCCATCCCTTTCCGGTTCGCAGCTTCATGAGCAATATTGAAAAATGTGAGATTGTTGGCTGCGCTAATTTTCACAGCTTGACCTTTCTCCGTTCGGCCAATGTGAATATGAAGATCAACATAATATTCCTTCAACATCTAGATTTGACCAGTTAATTTATATAGCTGCCACGCATAAACGGCCATAATCGTTTTGGCATCACTGATGAGCCCATCACGCATATACTGCTGCGCTTGCTCCAACGTAATAGCTTCACAGTCCAAGAATTCGTCTTCGTCTAGATTCGCAGTTCCCTTTACTAAATCCTCCGCGATATACATGTGGATAATCTCATCAGCGAATCCCGGTGATGTATAAAAAGAACTCACCAAACGGATGTTATCTGTCCGATAGCCTGTCTCTTCCTCAAGCTCACGTAAGGCCGCTTTCAATGGCTCCTCACCGCTGTCTAGCTTACCAGCAGGGATTTCTACCTGGCTCTTCTCGAGCGGCTTACGGTACTGCTCAACAACGATCATTTTGTCACCTAGAAGCGGGATAACTGCTACCGCACCGGGATGCTTAACGATCTCTCGAGAAGCTGTCCCTCCATTCGGCAACGTCACTTGATCCACTTGCAGGGAAATGATCTTCCCTTTGAAAATCATCTCACTACTCGTTGTCACTTCTTCAAATTTCTTATGGTCTGTCATTTGAGCACCTCGTCTTCATTTAAGTTGGTCTAACTTGTCCACCTCTCGCATATCGTTGATTATATCAAATATTTCCTGAAAAGAGGGTCTCCGATATGAAGAGCTATATGAGCGATAAGCAAATTCGACTTGTGGGCAAAGCCTGGGAGGTCAGACATCAGCTTCAGCAAATGCTTCAGCAAGCCGGTCCATCGGTCACTGTCGCTGACTATTTAGCTGGCCTGAACACCCCTATGAAGTCTATAGCACACGGATCACATAGGCATTCAGCTCGAATCCTCGCTTTTCCAATGGCAGCAATCTAAATCCATTAAACGAAGCAGCTCAAATACAACGAAAACCGATTAGCCGCGCCATGAGGCGGACGAATCGGTTTTTTTAATGTGTTCGAAGGCTTACACCTTCGCTGCTTCTTTCACAAGCGCAACAACGAGTTCTGCCGTTTTGACGAGATCACTAATCGCGATACGCTCTTTGACCGTATGAATTTCTAGATATCCAACAGCCAAATTCACAGTAGGAATGTCCATTCCGTTGAAAATATTTGCGTCACTTCCGCCACCGGAGTGGAAGGTATTCGCTGTTAGACCTATTGTGCTCATCGCGCGAGATGTCAATTGAACGATCGGCGCTGAATCATCGTGCATGTACGAGGCATACACAATATCCGCATGGAACTCACAGGTTGTGCCAGCATCGGCTGCAGCTGATTCACATGCCTGTTTCATCGCTTCAATCTGCGCTTCCAGCTTATGCTGTACAATACTGCGCGCTTCCGCTTCCATCTTCACCTTATCGCATACCACGTTTAGCGGTCCTACACCAGAAAAGCTTCCGATGTTTGCAGTCGTTTCATTATCAATTCTGCCCAATGACATCCGCGAAACGGCTTTGCTTGCCACTTGGATGGCCGAGATGCCATCTTCCGGATTCACACCAGCATGCGCTGATTTGCCATGGAAAATGATTTCAATTTCTGCACGTCCAGGTGCTGCTGTTGCAATAGCGCCTAGGTTACCGTTAGAATCTAGCGCGAAGCCATATTCCGCTTCCATGCTGCTGCGTTCCATCGCGCGCGCGCCTTTTAAGCCGCTTTCTTCACCTGCGGTAATGACGAACTGAATGCGACCATGAGGAATGTTTTGCTCTTTCAAAACTCGAATCCCTTCAAGCATTGCAGCGATTCCTGCTTTGTCATCGCTGCCAAGGATCGTGGTTCCATCCGAGCGAATGTAGCCATCTTCGCCTATTTGCGGCTTGATGCCATTCCCAGGAGCAACCGTGTCCATATGTGATGTGAAGAAAATGGTTGGGATCGCTGGGTTGCTGTCCGTAGCTTCTAACGTACAGATGAGATTCCCTGCTCCATGACCGCTTTTGGCCATTGACTCATCCTCAACAACTTTCAAACCAAGCTGTCTGAACTTTTCTTGAAGAACAACTGAGATGTCTTGTTCAAATCGCGTCTCACTATCCACCTTAACGAGGGTGATGAACTCTTGGATTAAACGATCTTGTTGAATCATGTACTTTCCTCCGATACACACTTTGAGTTACAATAAAACGGTACAAGCTTAGACGAAAAAGGAGTGAATCCCGTGCTACAGAATAAAAAATGGTTTAAAGTCGTTATTTACATTATGCTCTTCGTTATGCTGTTATCCAGCTTATTGTTTACAGCCGGATTATTTTTCACCTCATAAGAGCCTTTAGTAAATTTTAGTATCCGCGTTGTAGCTTTCTAAATTTTCTTTCACTCTTTGTAGGAACCTTCCACAGATTACACCATCGAGAATACGGTGATCCAACGATAAACAAAGGTTAACCATAGAGCGTACCGCTATCATATCTTGAATCACGACAGGCCTCTTCACGATCGATTCGAACGACACAATCGCCGCTTGCGGGTAGTTAATGATTGGGTTGGAGAGAATCGAACCGAAGGAGCCTGTATTATTTACGGTAAACGTACCACCAACCATATCGTTCAGCGATAGCTTCCCCGCACGTGTCTTCTTCGACAACTCATCAATTTCTCTAGCTAGGCCTGCGATATTTTTTTGATCGGCTTTCTTAATTACTGGTGTCATGACGGAGTCTTCCGTCCCGACGGACAAGGAAATATTAATATCACGTTTCACGATAATCTTATCAACAGCCCAAACCGAGTTAATAATTGGATAGTCTTTGATTGCGTTGACGACAGCCTTCAGCATAAACGCCAAGTATGTCAAGTTAATGCCCTCGCGGCGCATGAACTCGTCCTTCACCTTGTTACGTAGAACAACAAGATTCGTCACATCAACTTCGATCATGGTCCAAGCATGCGGAATTTCAGTCACGCTTTGACGCATCTTCGAAGCAATCGCATTTCGCATTGGGGTTACATCAATGAAATGTTCATTTTGCGCATCAAGATTGTGCCCTTCCGCTTCAATTAGCGGTGTTTGAGGGCTTGATGACAAATGAATGCCAGAGCTGCGTACAGGCTGATTCTCTGGTTCTTCAGCGGTTACAATCGCTGCTGGTGCTGCTACTGGCGGTACCGTCGCTTGTACGGCCGCTGGTGCCGCATTAGCACCACCGGATGCGATAAAGATCTCCACATCCTTGCGGGTAATCCGCCCGCCAAGGCCTGTCCCTGCAACGCGTGCCAAATCCACACGGTTATCTTGGGCAAGCTTATGGACCGCAGGTGAGAAGCGGCCACGCATACTTTGATCTGTGTCTTCAGAGTCAGCCGACACAATTGGAGCAGCGATAGGTGTCGCTGCAGCGTCTGCCGAAGAGCCAGCTGGCTCTTCAATGACACAAATCGCTTCGCCAACGGCCGCTGTTTGGCCGTCGCCGACTATAATTTTGATAAGTCTACCTTCAATAGGGCTAGGCATTTCTGTATTTACTTTCTCTGTGAACATCTCACAAAGAACGTCATATTGTTCAATATAATCGCCTGGCTTCTTCAGCCATTTGCCAATTGTAGCCGAAACGAGACTTTCCGCCAAATGCGGAACAGTTACCTCGGTGAGGCGGCCGGTTGTGTTCATACAAGTACCTCCTAATTTCGGAAAAGATCAACGGATAAGAACTATTTAGAACAAAGCAAGCTGGCGCATAGCTTCCTTCAGCTTATCAGCATTCAGTAAGAAGAACTTCTCCATCGGTGGATTGGAGCCAACTGCAGGAACATCAGGGCCGCACAGTCTGGCGATTGGCGCATCCAGTTCAAATAGCATCTCTTCTGCAATGATCGCGGATACTTCCGCACCGACGCCGCCCGTTTTGTTATCTTCATGCGTTATAAGCACTTTGCCTGTTTTTCTAGCGGCTTCTAGAATCGCATCGCGATCCAGCGGTTGCAAGGTACGCAAATCAAGTACGTGTGCCGAAATGCCTTCCTTGGCCAATTCCTCGGCTGCTTGAAGCACAAAATTCACAACCATGCCATAAGCGATGACCGTAATATCCGTACCTTGACGCTTCACATCAGCTTTGCCGATTGGAACGATATAATCTTCTTCCGGAACTTCGGCGGATAAGGCCAGATAGCATTTCTTATGTTCAAAATAAAGCACAGGATCCCCATCGCGTATGGCTGCTTTTAATAATCCCTTGGCATCATACGGATTCGATGGTGCTACGATCTTCAGACCTGGCGTGCCGAAGAATACCGATTCTGGACACTGTGAATGGTATAAGGCACCTGCGCCAGTTGCACCATATGGAGCACGAATGACAATCGGGCAGCTCCAGTCATTGTTCGAACGATAGCGAATTTTCGCTGCTTCGCTTAGAATTTGATTCGTTGCCGGGAAAATAAAGTCGGCAAATTGAATTTCAGCGATCGGCTTCATGCCATACATCGCCGCGCCGATAGCTACACCAACGATCGCCGATTCTGCTAGAGGCGTATCCAACACGCGTTCTTCGCCAAATAGATCGCGAAGTCCTTTGGTCGTGTTGAGAACGCCGCCTTTTCCTACGTCCTCACCTAGGACGAATACATTGTCGTCCTTTTGCATTTCCTCCTGCATCGCAGAACGGATTGCTTCCAAATACGTAATCACTGCCATATTTATTTGCCATCTCCTTCCGCATAAACATGAAGAAGCGTATCTTCCGGCTTCGGATAAGGGGCAAGATCAGCATACTTCGTTGCTTCATTGACTTCTTGCTTCTGACGCTCCTGCAGTTCTTTATCTTTGTCCTCGCTCCAGAGATCACAAGCGATTAAATATTCTTTAAATTTCAAAATACCGTCCTTTTGACGATTCTCTTCAACTTCTTCCTTCGTCCGGTACAGCATGTCATCATCCGAAGTGGAATGCGGCATAATGCGATAGCACACCATTTCGATCAATGTTGGACCTTCCCCAAGAACAGCTCTTTCTCTTGCTTCTTTCGTTACGCGGTACATTTCCAAGACATCGGTGCCATCGACTTGAACGCCTGGGAAACCGTATCCAATCGCCCGATCAGCGATTTTGCCCGCTACTTGCTTATGAAGTGGTACCGAAATTGCGTATTGATTATTTTCACAAACGAAAATTACCGGCAGCTTATGTACACCCGCAAAATTACAGCCTTCATGGAAATCCCCCTGATTGCTGGAGCCTTCTCCGAAGGAGACATATGTAACGAAATCTTGCTTTTTCATCTTCGCGGCTAACGCAAAACCTGTTGCATGCGGAACTTGCGTAGTAACCGGGGATGACCCTGTTACGATATGATTTTTATGATCACCGAAATGACCAGCCATTTGTCTGCCGCCGCTATTAACGTCTTCAGCTTTACAGAATATGGAAAGCATAAGATCTCTGACCGTCATCCCAACCGAAAGAACGAAAGCATAATCACGATAATAAGGTAAAAAGTAATCCTTTTGTGCTTGCATAGCGAATGCAATTCCTACTTGCCCTGCATATTGCCCCATCCCTGAAACATGGAATGGAATTTTACCTGCGCGTTGAAGCATGAATGCTCGCTCATCAAATTTAGCAGTAAGGCTCATAACCGTATACATACGTAGGGCTTCTTCATCAGTTAATCCTAAACTTCTGTGCTTATATAGCTGACCAATGGACATGGAGTTTGCCTCCTTAGTGAGATTTAATAAAGACTAAAACTTATTACCTGGTCCTAGTACTTGACTCTATAAGCATATTATAAACGCAAATGTTTATGATTACAATTTTTATCCGCTAATTGCTATCCCATCAACGGCTAGCATAGCCTCACCTAATGCCTCCGAAAGTGTTGGATGCGGATGGATCGTTTGTCCAACTTCCCATGGTGTTGCATTGAGCACTTGGGCCAGAGCAGCCTCCGTGATACTGTTTGTTACTTGAGGACCAATCATATGAACACCCAGAATATCATTCGTGTCCTTATCTGCAATGACCTTAACGAAGCCGTCTGAATCCCCATAAACTAGAGCTTTCCCTATTCCTTTGAAACTAAATTTGCCAACTTTCACTTGGTGACCTTTTTCGATTGCTTGCTGCTGGGTCCAACCAACACTGGCAATTTCAGGTCTAGTATATGTGCATTTGGAAACAAGATGCGTTTGCAGCTCATCTGGCTGATGGCCAGCAATATGCTCCGCTGCGACAATGCCTTCGTGGCCTGCCATATGCGCCAACATCAGTCCGCCGATGACATCTCCAACTGCGTAAATATGCGATTCCGTCGTTTGCATAAAGCGATTGACGCGAATGACACCTTTATCGATTTTGATATCTGTATTCTCCAGCCCCATAGCTTCAACATTCGCCATGCGACCAACTGAAACAAGAACTCGCTCCGCGGATAGCTCCTGCACCTCACCCTGCTTGTCCACTTGCATAGTAACCATGCCATCTGTCACCTTAACAGACTCCGGAAGCAGCTTCGTACCTGTCTCCAGCTTAATGCCACGTTTCTTGAATAAACGCTCCAACTCTTTGGAAACATCCTCGTCTTCCAGGCTGACTAGACGCTTATCAACTTCTACGATCGTTACTTCCACGCCAAAATCATGCAACATCGATGCCCATTCTACGCCAATAACGCCACCGCCAACAATGATAATGGACTTCGGTAGACTTTCCATCCGCAGCGCATCTTCACTTGTGATTATGGAAGTACCATCGATTTCTAAATCTGGCAAGCTGCGAGGTCTAGAACCCGTTGCAATGATTAAATTACTTGAGAGAAGCGTTTCGATATCGCCGTCTTCCTTCTCAACTGAAACAGCACCGCTGCGTGGCGAGAAAATGGATGGTCCGATGATTCGTCCATTCCCATGGTGAATCGTAATCTTATTCTTTTTCATCAGAAACTGAAGTCCTTGATGTAATTGATCAACAATGCGCTGCTTACGACCTAAAACCTGATCAAAATTCAACGTGATTGACTGTGCCGAAATGCCATAATCCTCACTATGCTTCATCGCGGCATAAACTTCTGCACTGCGCAGCAAGGCTTTACTTGGTATACAGCCTTGATGTAAACATGTACCGCCCATTTTATCACGTTCGACGATTGCCACCGTTTTACCTAGCTGTGCAGCCCTAATAGCAGCGGTGTAGCCACCAATGCCTCCACCTAATACCACAACATCATATCTATGTTCACTCATGCATGGGTAGCCTCCTGTAGCAACAATTACTTGTTATATGTATACGTGCGTCTCTATTATATTACCCTTTTTTGGGATCAAAGTCATAGTCTTATTTGTGAATTAGACACGCTAGCAGATTCAGAGTATGATGTAGAATAAACGGTTACACCGTCCTTTTAGGACAGGTGCGTTTGTCCAGATAAAGTTAGGTAAGGAGTTAGTATGAAAGCACCCTTTTATCGATTTATTGCCATTCTTCTTCTCGTTATTCCTGGTATTACCGCTACTTATGGTTTTCTCGCGATGAAAGATGCCTTTTTCGCTCAATTCGATACGGCTACCAATAGCGGTATGTTATGGGGGAAATTCTTCTTAGGCTTGATTTTGTTTCTGATCGGTGTTGCCTTTATTGGTGGGTGGACCTTTTTCAGAGATCGTAAGCGGAACTACCTCGCCCCCAGATTTAAACCTAAACGCAACAAATAGACCGGACAATGCGTCCGGTCCTTTTTCATTCCATAGCCTTCATTCTGCCCCAACAAGCTTCCATACAACATGTGCCGCGCGCTTCACGATCCAATGAAGTTGGAAAAGACTAAGCCCGATAAAAACACACGAAAGAACAAGAGTGGATACCGCTTCTTTTCGCCTTTGATTGGGCTGAATAGTCAAAGCTTGTAAGCTTTTTATATCCACAAGACGTGCACCGATCTTCATTCGTACAAGAAGCGCGCTCCCCATATCCTCACTTCCTTTAGCGAGAAAATCACTCATATGCGATTGTACGCCAACCGTAATAAGCCATTCCCCGCCCTTTTCATAAGCTAACAATAAAGCTGCATCCTCACTATTCCCAATACATGGTAAGACGTGATGTGTTTCGCGTCCACAAGACTCAAGCTCCTCAATGATACCTTGATCGCCCGGATACGTATGGATAATAATTTCCGCACCGCTATGCCATACTCGATTCGAAATTTGATTTGCATCACCCATGACAATATCCGGTTGATAGCCACATGCTAGCAGCGCATCCGCCCCTTCACCAACCCCGAGTAGAATCGGCTTAAACGCAGTAATAACCCCGCTCGCAGCTTGTAAATCCTTCTTAAACCCTTTCCCAGCAGAAACCACCAAGATGTGTCTACCTTCTAGTTGGGTACGCAGCATTACGTTAGGTAACGGCTCTTTAACAGCTTGCTTTTCTCGCATAGCAACAGCTAATGTGTGTTCAATGAACGGCTCCCATCGCTCCGTGGCCCGCTCATTCGCAGCCCGCTGTGCTAGCAGCCAGTCTTCACGTGTAAACATTCTACAGGGCACAGTTTGCCCAGACATTTGGATGGTATCCTGATAAATGTTCATCTCTGCTTCAGGTATAAAGTTCTCGAAATGACCTGGATTTAGTTCACATATCTGGATATGATGCTGTAAAAGTAAGAGCGGACCTTGTGTCGGAATTTCACCACTCATAGCTTGTCCACAATGAACCACAGCCCTCACTCTTCGATCTATAAGCTCCTGTGCATATTCTTCATCGATGTCACCCTGTTTGAGCACAACAATGCGACTATGCGGGAGCTGATGAAATGTCTCATATGTACCTGTTACGATAGCAATTTTTCCTTTGCAGAGCAGGTTAGGCTTCGCGGCAAATAATGATAATGATGACCAAATCATAGTTAGACACCTGACTTTCCTAACAACGTCTCATGGCCTACCTAATTTGCCCGATTCCACAAAATTCTATGTATATTTTAAGTCCTGAATGGCAAGCATTGGTTTATATTCTTAAAAGAAAGGAGGAGGAAACATCTATGGAGCTAAACATGAGCGCAGACGAAGTGTTAGGCCAAATTGTGCAGCTTCACAGCACAGGGKAGTCACTAGCCAAAAAAAATGTGAAGAAGCTGCATCCTGATCTTATGAAAAACGCCCTGTATTACTACCCAAGTTGGGAACATGCTTTACAGAGGACAGGAGTTAACACCATTGTTCACTAAACATACATAGGTTGTACAATGATGCTCCGTTGGGTATACCCCTTCGGAGCCGTTTTTATGACTTGGACTTTCCGCTTATTCGTCGATAACTTCCCACTCCACTTGAACCATTCGATCTACCCAGGTTCGGATGTTCACTTCGATGGCTTGTTCGATCTCTTCATCCGTCATTTCGCCAAGCTTATGCTCTGCTATTTCGAGCACATCCGTCTTCTTCGTTTCGCCATCTATCGCTAATTGGATTTGTATGCGCAACCCGATCACCCTTTTTCATTTTATAAAAACTTTCCATTGCCTCTTCCCCAACACCTGATGAGAAAAACTTTCATCGGAGTAATTCGAAGAAGAGCGACCGCGTTTTAGTTGTAGTTTTTATCGCCAATAAGAATTTGTTTTTCCGATTGATTACAGTAAACTTTTAAATTCTTATGTGGTAAAATAGAAGTAGAAACTAATATTGAAATGAGGGAATCAACATGTCACGATCTCAAGCTCAAAAGTTGCGTCAACGCTGTTTACGTGAAGGAAAACTAGATCCCGCTATGAATCGTTTGCATTGGTTCGGAACGAACCCTGTCACCAAGACAACACCTACACGTATAGAACTGCAAACCAAACAACAGAATAAACACAAGTCAAGGAATTTGAACCATTCTGTATATGGCGATAATTCCTTTTCTATTTCTCATTCATTCCTCTCGTGAATGGTAATCCCCTGTAGAGCCGCGTAATGAATCATTTCTTCTTTTTCCGATGGGCGAAAGTTATATTTGCAATCAAAACCGTTGAAGAATAATTGCCAACTCTTGACAACCCCTAGAACGTCCACCTCTAGCTCCGCTACGTATAAAGAATCAGGCTCATCCTCAAACTGCAGACCGATGTGTATAAGCGTCTGATCCTCCGATATTTCCTGTTCACAATAGTCCATGATCATGTCTAGATGACCTCCTATTGAATTAAATCTTTTTTATTTATATAATATACTAATGCAACTGAGCAAACAAAGTGAAAAGCATGTTAATTTATGAATTTGCGATGTAGTACGTTTTGCTGAGCAAACTCTTAGGAGGAAATACATATGGCCTACGATCCGCAGGTAGTTGATGCAACAATAGTTAGTGATAATAAAAAGAATGGTCTATTCGAAGTTGTTGTTTCCTTGAAAGACCGCAACAAATGTCGCCTTTTCTTCGAAAGAGATGCTGAAACTGGCATTGGACGCGTAACAGATTTGAACCGATTGATGAAAGAGCCTTGCCCAATTTGCCGCAAAGATTATCTTTGCAATTGCCTTGATCGCTACAAGTTCTCCATCGCTGATCAAGCATTAACATTTATTAAGTAATTAGATACACATGACGAAACCCCTTAGCCACATCGGCTGAGGGGTTTCGTCATGTGTATGGGTAACTCGTTAGTTATTCATAGATAGCTCGATAGAGCCCTTCTAGTAAGCTCTGGTAATTCCTCGGATCATAGGCAATCTCTGCAAAAGATACATGGATGACCTTATTACTGGTTTTGACAATAAAAAAGCTATCCAAACTATTTTCTGCATCAATATAGGTATAACACTCCAACTGATTGCTACCTGTTTGCTTACGTAGAAATGTCGTCGCTTCCTCACTCGCATTCGCGAACTTTGGCATACCGCCCACCTCCCAACCACAATTCACTCGTTAGACTTTTTCCTCTTGAGCGCTACATATCCGCCTAAGAGTGCCACTGGCACGATAGCAACTAATCCGACCAACTCATACCATAATGGGATAACATCTTGTGTTAATATCGAATCAAATCCGATCCCTGCCCCGATGACCCCAATGATCGCTGCATTGAAAAGTTCTGCACGTTTGGCCACCTTAGCTGTGAAATAACTGCCTAGAAACGTCCAGAACAAGCCAACGACCAGAAATAATAGCAAAAGAGCTGCGTTCGAATATATCGCATTTAGATCTTGATCCTGCGTGGGACGGTTTGCAAAATACAAGCTGCCAATCAAACCTGATGATAACATCGTCCCGATATTATCAATAGCTACTCCCAGCACAACGGCCAGAAAATGAAATTTCCGCACTTTTTTTTGTTCCGACATCGCTCTTCTTCTCTCCTGATCACTTCCATTTATGAACCTTATTCATAATAACATGTGGAAACCCTTGTAGCCAGTTCAGCTCGAACTAACACTGTACCCACCAATCCGCATTCCGGTAGCTCATAACATCTGACCCTTTCAAGGTAATGGTTTGTCCGATTGGCGGAGTGATCATCATTACCCCTTTCAACTTTGCTGCCTTCGCGGCACGAGCAACAGGATCATTCCAATCATGAATAGCTAACGTGAATGCGCCCCAATGAATGGGCAGCATAACCTTCCCTCTCACATCGAGATGTGCTTGAACCGTTTCTTCGGGCATCAAATGGATATCTGCCCAACGCTCGTCATATTGACCACATTCCATCAATGTCAGGTCGAAAGGTCCGTATTTATCACCAATTTGCTTAAAATGAGGCGTATACCCGCTATCGCCGCTGAAGAAGACGCTAGACTGCTTTCCTTTGATCACCCAAGAGCACCATAAGGTTGCTCCGCGATCATTGACACTACGCCCAGAGAAATGGTTAGCAGGCGTACAAGCCAGTTGCAGTCCTTCGAACGTAAGTTCTTCCCACCAGTCGTGCTCCTCAATCGTGGCTTCTGGAACCCCCCAACGGATTAAGTGAGCGCCAACGCCAAGCGGCACGATAAACCTATTCACTTTGTGTTTAATTTTCAAAATTGAGCCATAGTCCAAATGATCATAATGATCATGGGATAAAATGACGGCATCGATCCGCGGGAGCTCTTCGATCTCAAAAGGTATGCCGCCGCTGTATCTGTTTTTCCCCAACCAAGGAAAGGGAGAAGGCGTTCTTCCAAACATCGGATCAAGCAGCAAGGCTTTTCCATCGATCGTCAGCAAACTCGCCGAGTGTCCAAACCACGTAACACTTGTGTCCCCATCTATCCTGAACTGGGTCGTTTCCATCGGTAAGTTGGATGCTGGACGACGATGAGGGCTTCCCTTGATCATATCACGCAAGATTCCTAGCGTTGTAGTAAAGCTCATATTCATCATCGCTGGAACTGGATTGTCGAACTTATCCTGAGCATACTGGGGAGACTTGATAAACCTCTTCCTATCATCCTTGGAAGGTCTTCGTCCGAATACCGGATACACATTCATAAATAGAAAATAAACACCAACCACAACCACTACAATCCCTAACGTCAGTAACATCCTCATTGCCTCCATGCGATCTCTTAGTTCTGCCTATACATACTTACCTTAGAAAGAATAAGCTACTTTGTAATAACGTAACAAACTCATCCTTGGTTCCAAGTTTTCAAGAAGCACCTTACATGACACAAAATTATTTAAACGGACAGGGACAGTAGCACAATCAGTCGTTTCGCCCAAACATTCCACAGAAATAGTCATAAGCTATCTCGAAACACAAACCATATATCTAATGGAGGTTGATTCGAATGAGTTGTGGAACAGGTTATGGAACTTCTGCAGCAGCTGTGTTGGTACTTTTCATCTTATTGGTTATTATCACTAGCGCTTTTGTTTGGTAATTCAAAACAATACAGAGGGACTACCTAGACCTTCTAGGTAGTCTTTCTGCTTCCTAGGCATGCGATGCAGCTGGTGAAAACAAAAAAAGAACGCTCTCTATGAGAAGCGTCCTTTTTTCTATACGTTTACAAAGATACTAACCGTCTCAAGAAACCTTATGCTCGATACGCAATTTATCCGCGACCATGGCAATAAATTCGCTATTTGTCGGCTTTGACTTGGAGATGTTAATCGTATATCCGAAAATAAAGGAAATGCTGTCGATGTTGCCGCGCGTCCATGCGACTTCAATCGCGTGACGGATGGCGCGTTCGACGCGGCTAGGCGTTGTTTTGTATTTCTCAGCAATAGCCGGGTAGAGCGTTTTGGTGATTGCGCCAAGAATTTCGATGTTATTATAAACCATCGTAATGGCTTCACGCAAATATTGATAACCTTTAATATGTGCAGGTACGCCGATTTCATGAATGATACTCGTGATATTAGCATCCAAATTTTTACCTTTTGGCATGTGCACAACATTAGCGCGAGGCGATGATGTTGTAGTAGTTGTTGATGACGAATTGCCAGCAAGCTGACGAATTCGATTCGTAAGGGTTTCCATATCAAATGGTTTTAATATGTAATAAGAAGCACCAAGCTGCACGGCTTTTTGTGTAATATTTTCCTGACCAAAAGCTGTAAGCATAATGATTTTGGGCTGTGAAGGAAGATTCATTTCGCGCATTTTTTCCAGAACACCAAGGCCATCAAGATGAGGCATAATAATATCTAAAATTAGAACGTCAGGCAGTTCACGCTGTTGCTCCAGAAAACGAAGGACCTCGTTTCCATTATACGCAACACCCATAATTTCCATATCCTCTTGCTCACCAATGAACTCTGACAATAAGTGGGTAAACTCTCGATTATCGTCTGCAAGTAATACCTGAATTTTTTGCAACTGAATTTCCTCCTTTAGCTACTAAAACAAGATGGTATTTTCTCTCTTAAGTAAAGGTATTCGACAGCTACTTTTAAAATCCTTCTGTCGAATATTATTTTTCTTTTCTTTTGTTTGACTTTCTTATATAATATAATATTTATCTTCTGATTCCAACATTTTTCGACATGAAGTCACTAAACTCGCTATTCTTATGTAAAATGAGGTTAAAAAGAAACAAAGAACTAAAGGCTATTAACTCGCCTTTAGTTCTTTGTTCGTGTTTCCTGTTGTAGGACGAAGGATAATTCCAGAGTCCTGCAACATCCATTCAATGAAGCAGCCATAGCCGCTTGTCGGGTCATTCACAAAAACATGCGTGACGGCCCCGATCAATTTACCATTCTGGATAATTGGACTACCGCTCATCCCCTGAACAATGCCACCTGTTTTATCTAATAAACGTGGATCCGTGATTTTGATAACCATACCTTTCGTTCCCGGAACGTCTTGTTTGGATACGTGAACGACTTGGATATCAAATTTTTCCACCTTCTGCCCTTCGAGCACCGTATAGATTTGCGCCGGCCCTTCCTTCACTTCTTCCGCGAAAGCAACGGGAATCGCCTCTTTATATAAGCTATGATCCGGGGCTGCATACATTTTCCCGAATATACCAAATGCCGTATTACGTTCAATATTGCCAATCACCTTACTGTCCTTGTAAAGGGTCGCATGCTTCTCGCCAGGATCTCCGTTATGACTTTTCGAAATCGAAGTCACATTCGAATATACAATGTCTCCATCGCCTACAATAATGGGTGTCTGAGTGTCCATATCCGTTATGACATGTCCCAGAGCCCCATAGACGCCTTGATCGGGTGCGTAGAAGGTTAATGTCCCMACACCTGCCGCGGAGTCACGAATGTACAGCCCTAAACGGTAAGACTTATCTACAACGTCATAGACCGGCTGCAGCTTTACAGTGAGTTCTTGATTATTTCGTAAAATTTGCAGTACAAGCGGATTCTTACTTTCGCCTGATTTGGCTACTAGCTCTGCTACCTTGCTAACATCCTTAGAATCCTTGCCATTGATTTTGGTAATTAAATCGCCAACTTGAATTTTGGCTTCTTCCCCCGGTGAAACTTTTTGTTCAGAGGCAACCGTCACCAAATGATGACCTACCACCAAAATACCGGCAGACTTAATTTTCACACCGATCGTCTGGCCTCCTGGGATTACTCTTAAGTCTGGTACGACATTCACTTTGACAGTCTTAATTGGAATGGCTCCGAATAGTTTGAGCTTCATTTCCGTTTGTCCGGAATGATCGGATTGCAGAGAAATAGGTTCGTTCAAATTAACTTGAAATGAGTGCTCGGCGTTGCCATTTACCTTCACAATATCCGTATCCTTGACCGTCACTTGGGCATTGACCGGCATTGTTAACTGAAGCTGCTTCCCTTGTCCGCTGAATAAGCGGAGTTCTTGTGGAAAGGAGGCAAAGCTCTGAAAAGGCGGGGACACACTGACCAAGCAAACGAAGAAGACGAGCAAAAGTCCGAACAATCTTTTTCTTTTGTTGGATTGCACTATCAACACGCTCCTTCAAGATTCCTTGAGCCCTGACGAATAACCTCGTCAATTGCGTACCTATAAGTTAACCCCAGTCCCCTTCTTTTATAACTGTAAATGATGACTATCTATACTTTCATACCCTTGCTTTCTTATTTTTTGCCATGGTAAGCATTTCTCCGGCATGATGCAGCGTTGTTTCTGTCACTTCTACACCGCCAAGCATCCTCGCAAGCTCTTCAATCCGGCCAGCATCTGGCATATCTTGAACCCGCGTGAACGTGCGCTCATGATCCACTTCTTTCCGAATAAAGAAATGAACATCAGCGAAGCTGGCAACCTGTGGTAAATGCGTAATGGAGAATACTTGACAGCTTTGCGAAAGTACGGACATCTTCTCAGCAATCGCTTGCGCCGCGCGTCCGCTAACCCCCGTATCGACCTCATCAAAAACAAGCACAGGAATTTGATCGATGCGTGCAAAAATAGCTTTCATTGCGAGCATAATACGAGAGAGCTCTCCGCCTGAGGCAATTTTGCTAAGTCCGCGCAACGGCTCACCAGGATTAGGCGCCATCAGGAATTCAACCTGATCAATCCCTTGTCTGTTAAAACGTACCTTATTTCCATCCACCTCTACGCCGCGATCATCGATGATGTGCGCGATTTGAACACGGAATTGTGTCCGTTCCATTTGAAGATCACGTAATTCATGTTCGATTTGTGCAGAGAGATCACTCGCAATACCTTTACGCAGGTTGGACAGATCCAACGCATGAACACCAACTTGCTTCTCAGCAAGTACTAGCTTTTCTTCTAATTTACGAATAATTTCATCTTTATTTTCAATCGTATCGACTTCATTCTTGATCTTCTCTAAATAGCTCAGAATCTCTTTAATATTCTCCCCATATTTTCGACGAAGAGACGTGATGGTATCTAGTCTTTGTTCAATAAAATCAAGACGGGATGAATTGAACTCGATGCCATCGCGATAATCTCTGATTTGGTAAGCTGCATCTTCTAACTGATAGAAGGCCGATTGCGCTTGTTCCAGTATCGGACTTAGATTCGTCGGATCCAACTGGACGATATCCTGAAGGCGCGAGACTGCTTTGCCTGCTGCATCGAGTCCCCGATTCGTAGCATAGAGAAAATCATAAGCTTCCGTCGAGTTCTGATACAGCTTTTCAGCATTCGCTAGCTTGCGCTTTTCCTCAGCTAAGGTCTCATCTTCGCCAATTTTGAGCTTGGCAGCTGATATTTCATCGATCTGAAAACGATACAAATCTAACATTTGCAGCGCCTGCTTACTCGTCTCTTGCAGATCGTTAAGCTCCTTTTGGAGCTTCATATACTGATCGAAGCTAGCTTGATACACCGACTTCGCTGCGTCAATCTCAGCATCTCCGAACAAATCAAGCGAATGAATATGCTCGTCCACATGAAGTAGAGATTGATGTTCATGTTGGCCATGAATATTAACGAGCCATTCTCCTGTTTTACGCAGCATGGTCATATTCACTAGCTGCCCATTAATCCGACTTGAGCTTTTACCCGTAGCCGTAATTTCTCTACGAATGATGAGATGCTCGGAAGCATCTGATTCAATCCCAAGCTCTGTAAGCGTATGCCAAACCGGATGCGAAGCAGGTAAGTCAAACATGGCTTCAATCTCCGCTTTATCTGCACCATAACGAACCAATTCCGATGAACCCCTACCGCCGACAATGAGTGTTAACGCATCTATGATGATCGATTTCCCAGCGCCTGTTTCCCCTGTCAAAACGTGAAAACCAGCCTTAAACCGAATATGAACATGTTCAATAACAGCTAAATTACGAATTGAAAGCTCTGTAAGCATGAACGCCTCCTGATATTATGATAATAAGGACATCACTTCATTTACAAAAGTTACGCTATTCTCTTTCCCGCGGCAAATCACAAGGATCGTATCATCTCCGCAGATCGTGCCCATGACGCCATGCCACTCCAAATTATCAATCAAAGCGCAAATCGTATTCGCTGTGCCTGGCAAGCATTTCATGACAACCAAATTATCCGTATAATCGATACTTACAAAATGGTCACTTAATGCTCTGCGAAGCCGCTGCATAGGATTAAAACGCTGATCAGCCGGCATGGAATACTTATATCTACCGTCATCAAGGGGCACTTTTATTAAGTGCAGCTCTTTAATATCTCGGGAGACCGTCGCTTGTGTCACGTGAAATCCAGCCGCGCGAAGTGCCTCAACTAATTCATCCTGTGTTTCAATCTCATGATTCGTAATGATTTCTCTGATTTTTACATGCCTTTGACCCTTCATCCTTACACCTCTATGTGAAATGTGATTTTTTTGATTTTGTTAACGGTCATATCAACGTAAAGGATACCCTGTGCCTCAGGATAAATGAGGGTGTAGGGCAGCAGCATGTCACGCACAGCGCTCCCTGTCATCTCAAGTGGTTTACGATCTTTCGCCACTTTCACAAGATAAACATCATCTTCCTTTTGCACAAAATAATCGATAAATAAGCGACTTTCTAAGTGATCTCTCTCGCCTACGGTCATGGAGATAGGGATTTTGGTCTTACCTGCAAGCACTTCGAAGCCGGCAGCTTCAAGAAGCTCAACAACATCGTCTTCGGGAATATTCGCATGCCTAGGAATCCGACCTCTTCTTCGACTTGAACCCGCAATCCACTTCGGAAATCGCCAAATGACGATACTTACAATACCGATCAGGATTAACAAAATGACTTTAACATCGCCTTGTTCCATGTCCTTCACCTCGCCATAGTATTCGCGAATTCGGAAGGAAAATCCTTTCTCTTAAGTGAAAAAACCCATCTCAGGGCCGCAAAAGGCGTTCTCAAAGATGAGTTTATTTTCCATGTAATTTCTGAGACTCTTTTACCGTCTCTGCAATAAGAGCTTTGATCGAGGCAGGCGCTGCTAGCGACTCATCCCCACCATTACTTGTCCAGAAGGCAAGGAATTCAATATTGCCTTCTCCACCCGTTATAGGAGAGTAGGTCAGACCCTTCAAGCGAAAGCCGAGCTCCTCAGCAAATGACAGCACCGTTGTCAGCACGTCAATGTGTACATCGGAATCACGCACAACTCCTGACTTACCAACTTTCTCTCGACCTGCTTCGAATTGCGGCTTTATCAGAGCTACAACATGACCTTGATCCCCTAAGATTTCCTTGAGCGGGGGCAAAATAATACGAAGTGAAATGAACGAAACGTCGATACTGGCAAAGGTAGGTCTCGGACCGTTCAAATCCTCCAATTTCGTGTAACGGAAATTCGTTCTCTCCATCACATGTACACGTTCATCATTGCGAAGTGACCAATCCAATTGGTTATAGCCAACATCGACAGCGTATACGGAAGCAGCGCCGTTTTGCAGCGCACAATCTGTAAATCCGCCCGTGGAAGCCCCAATATCTAACATAACAGCACCATGTAAGTCGATTTCAAATTGCTTTAACGCCTTTTCAAGCTTAAGTCCACCACGGCTCACGTAAGGATGAAGCGCACCTTTTACTTTGAGCACGGCTTTCCTGCTTATTTTCATACCCGCTTTATCAACGGGCTCTTCATCCGCAAAAACAAGGCCTGCCATAATGGCGGCCTTTGCCTTTTCTCTGCTTTCGAAATATCCCTGCTCTAGTAGCAATAAGTCTAACCGTTCTTTATCCGATGACATATATGATGTGTTGCTCCTATTCAAATCGGTTACTAGACCTTAGCCCGAAGGACCTTACGAGGTACTAGCTTCTTCACTTCTGTAATAAGGTGATGGACCGTTAAACCGACTTCTTCACGCTGCTCTGGCACACTGCCATGCTCAACGAAGTAATCTTGGATCCCCATTAGCTCTACTTGTAAACCTACAATACGTTTCTCCGCATAAAACTCCAATACGGCACTTCCGAAGCCACCTTGGATCGATCCTTCTTCCATAGTGATTACCGGCATCGATTCCTTTGCTAACTGCAGCAAATAAGCTTCATCCATAGGCTTAATAAATCGCGCGTTCACGACGCGAAGCTCGATGCCCTCTTGCGCCAACTGAGCTGCTGCCTCTTCGGCAATCTGAACCATAGGTCCAACAGCGAGTACAGCGGCATAATCGCCATCACGTACAGTTTCCCATGTACCAAGCGGAATAGCTTTAGGAGCCTCATCAATATTAGCCCCTGTGCCATTAATGCGCGGATAACGATAAGCAATCGGGCCGTCATTATATTCAAGAGCCGTTTGCATCATGTCACGCAGCTCTTTCTCATCCTTCGGCATCATGAGAACCATGTTCGGAATTGTCCGCAAAAATGAAATATCATAAACCCCTTGATGTGTTTCACCATCCGGGCCAACGAAGCCTGAACGGTCGATCGCAAAGGTAACATTTAATTTAGGGCGACAAATGTCATGAACAACCTGATCATAGGCACGTTGCAGGAATGTTGAGTAGACGGCAAATACGGGCTTTAAGCCTTCGCTTGCTAAGCCAGCACATAACGTAGCCGCATGCTGCTCCGCAATACCTACATCAATCATTCGATTCGGAAATTGCTTCGCAAATTTCAACAAACCGGATCCACCTGGCATCGCAGGTGTAACTGCAACTACACGTGAGTCCTTCTCACCAAGTTCTATTAAGGTATCACCAAATACCGTCGTATACATCGGCGGTCCAGAAGACTTAAGAACTTGCCCCGACTCCATTTTGTATGGCCCTAGACCATGCCAAGTATGTGAATCGTTCTCAGCAGGCTTATAGCCTTTACCCTTGGTCGTAACGACATGAATAAGCACAGGACCTGCAACCTTCTCAGCCTGTTTCAGCGTTTCCATAAGGACATGTAAGTTATGTCCATCCACAGGTCCGATATACGTAAAGCCTAGTTCTTCAAACCAAACACCATTTAACACAAAATATTTAAGACTATCCTTCAGCTTCTCCGCGGTTTTGGCCAGCGTTCCGCCGATGGCAGGAATTTTCTTCAGTAAGTATTCGACTTCTTCTTTGGCTTTCAGATAATGACGATCCGAACGAATTTTACTTAAATAATTATGAAGAGCCCCAACGTTGGGCGCAATAGACATTTCATTGTCATTCAGAATGACCGTAATATTTTTCTTCTCGTGACCGATATGATTCATGGCTTCAAGCGCCATGCCGCCTGTAAGCGCACCATCACCAATGATGGCAACAACCTTATTATGTTCACCTTTGAGATCACGCGCCATCGCCATACCCATGGCAGCTGAAAGCGATGTACTGCTATGTCCTGCTTCCCAGACATCATGTTCGCTTTCGGATCGCTTAATAAAACCGCAGAGACCCTTATATTTACGCAACGTATCAAACTTGTCTTTGCGTCCAGTCAGAATTTTGTGCACATACGCCTGGTGACCCACATCAAAAATCAGTTTATCATACGGGCTGTGAAACATGGTGTGTAAGGCAATTGTGAGTTCAACCACGCCTAAATTCGGGGCCAGATGTCCACCCGTAACGGAAAGCTTCTCAATTAAAAATTGACGGACTTCTCCTGCCAATTCTTCGAGCTCCGTCAAGGATAACCGCTTCAAATCTGCAGGCCGATTGATTTGTTCGAGCAGCACGCTTGTTTCCTCACTTTCAATGTGAAAATACTAAGATTTCACCATTATATCATAGAATTGGTTATTTCGTGTAAAACGCCATGGATTGACGGTTGCGCCCCCCTATAGAACGTTACGTCAGCCATGACAATAAGTTTCATTTTGGATATAAATGCGTGTTCAAAAAGTCTGGTTTGCTACCTCTACTCTCGATAAACGGTCACTTAGTGATCTCTTTTCATCAAGTAATCTGCGATCTGCAGCAACCGCTCTGGGTTTCCTATATTGGATCTTACTAAGGCTTCTTTCGCTTGGTTCGTCAGCTCCTGCACCTTCTGTTCAGAAGCTTCCATGCCGATAAAATAAGGGAATGTCACCTTTTGCTGCTTCTCATCGCTCCTCACTGGTTTGCCTAACTTAGCTTCATCACCGATAATATCCAAAATATCATCTTGAATTTGAAAAGCAAGTCCCAGTGCGTGACCGAATTCACTGAGCGCTTCCAGTTGAGCTTCGGTCGCCCCCGCAATATGTCCACCCGCACGCAAGGAAAATACGATAAGGTCGCTTGTCTTGTGCGTATGAATGTAGGTAAGCTCTTCTAGCTTCGTCAGCCCTTGTTCTCCAAGCATATCAGCTGCTTGCCCGCCAACCATTCCGCGAGCACCTGCAAGAACGGCAAGCTCTTCCGTAATCGCTAGCACACGATCGGCAGGAACACCGAACTTTTTGTGCGCTTGCGCAACACTGAAGAAGGCGTGCGTAAGCAGCGCGTCGCCAGCTAGAATAGCCATCGCCTCGCCGTATACTTTATGATTGGTTAACTTCCCTCTACGATAATCATCATTATCCATCGCTGGAAGATCATCATGCACTAAGGAATACGTGTGCACTAATTCAATGGCTAGTGCAACAGGCATCGCAGCTTCCAATGAGCCCCCAAGTGCCTCAGCAGCAGCCAGAACCATAATAGGGCGCAATCGTTTGCCGCCTGCCATCAGGGAATAATCCATGGACTCACGTAGAGACGCAGGAACATCCCACGCAGTAGGCAACGATTGACGTAATGCGGCTTCGACCATTTCAGCATGGGAAGCGATGTAGGTATGAATATTAGACGTCGTGTTATTCAAACTAATTCCCCTTATCTTCCAAGACAGGCTGGAAAGGCTTCCTTGTTACCCCAGCTTCCCCTTCAACCAGCATCTCAATTTTCTTCTCCACTTGCTCTAGTTTAACACCGCATAAATGGGAGAGTCTTACGCCTTCTTGATACAGTTCAATGGCTTTCTCTAAAGGTACATCGCCGCTTTCTAACTGGCTGACAATGCGTTCTAGCTGCTCGATTGCCACTTCAAAGCTTACTTCTGTTTCACTCGTTGACATCAATGTTCGCCTCCATCCCCGAAACTTGACATTGTATTTTACCGTCCTTAAGACGTAAGGATAATCGATCACCAATGTTCACTTGACTAATCGAACGAATAAGCTGCTTTTCTTGTTCGTCATAGGCAAGGCTGTAACCCCGCTGCATAACCTTCAGCGGGCTGAGGGCGTCCAAATGGCGGACGCCTGATTGCCACTCCTGCTTCTTCGAACGCAGGAGTGTCTGCATGGCCGTGAGCATCTGGCGTTTGGAAGCATCCAAACGCTGCCTCGCGATCACGGCCTGCTCGGTCGGATTGAAGCTGGATAAGCGACGCTCCAGCTTCAATCTGCGCTGCGCCAACTCCGTTAGGCGCTGACGCATGCGGTAACCGAGCTGCTCCGCCAGCCGGTCGAGTCGCTCCGCAGGCTGCATGAGCAGCTGCCTGCGGGGGTTCGTCAGGAGCGGCGAGCGCTTCGCGCGCTCCAGCCGTTCCTGCTTGCGGCGCAGCTGCTGCAGCAGCCCGTAATGCAGGCGCTGTGCCTGCTGCGATAGCTGCTGCTTCAGCTCGAGGTGATGCGGCACCGCGAGCTCGGCCGCCGCCGTAGGCGTCGGCGCTCTCAGATCGGCGACGAAGTCGGCGATCGTGAAGTCCGTCTCGTGGCCAACGGCCGAGATGATCGGAATCGCGGAGGCTGCGATAGCCCGCGCCACGATTTCCTCGTTGAAGGCCCACAGCTCTTCCAGTGAGCCGCCGCCGCGGCCCACGATGAGCACGTCAGCTTCACCGAGTCGATTCATGGCTTCGATCGCCTTGACGATCGAAGGCGCCGCCTGAGTACCCTGTACGAGGACAGGGTACAGCAAGATCGGGATCGACGGGAAACGCCGCTGCAGCGTGATGATGACATCACGAATCGCGGCCCCCGTCGGGGACGTGATCACGCCAATGGCGCGTGGAAACCGAGGAATCGGTTTCTTGCGCTCTGGCGCGAATAGCCCTTCGCCTTCGAGCTTCTTTTTCAATTGCTCGAACGCCAAATACAAGCTGCCAATGCCATCAGGTTGCATCGCCGTCACATAGAATTGATAAGCACCGTCTCGCTCATAAACAGAAATATTCCCGCGAGCAATCACTTTCGTGCCCTCTTTCGGGATAAATCCTAGCTTCTGGTTATGCGAAGCAAACATGATGCTTTTCAGCCGACCGTCTGCATCCTTCAATGTAAAATACATATGACCGCTAGAGTGATGCGTGAAGTTGGAAATTTCGCCTCGCACCCACACATCCTGGAGACGCGAGTCTCCTTCCAGCAAAAGCTTAATATAACGGTTTAGGTCTTTAACCGATAAAATCTTAGTTTCGTTTCTCGCCATAAGGTGATTATACGCTCACATTCGCTTTAGCTGCACGGCTCGCCGCATCAACTGTGTTGCGAAGCAGCATTGTAATCGTCATAGGTCCAACAACGCCTGGAACTGGCGTGATCGTACTTGCAACTTCTTTGACAGCTTCGAAATCAACATCCCCCGTCACTTTACCATCTGCATTTCGGTTAATACCTACGTCAATCACAACAGCGCCTGGCTTCACGTGGTGCGTTTTAATGAAATTAGCCTTACCTACGGCTGAAACCAATATATCCGCTTGTTTCGTAATCTCTTCCATATTCGGTGTACGTGAATGTACAACCGTAACAGTCGCATGCTCACGCAACAACAACATAGCCATCGGTTTTCCGACGATATTGCTTCTGCCAACAACGACAGCATGCTTACCTGCGATTTCCACACCTGTCCGCTTGAGGATTTCAATAACACCATGCGGGGTACAAGGCTTCATACCATCTTTACCAATCATCAGGTTCCCGACATTGATCGGATGGAAACAATCCACATCCTTAGCAGGATCAATTTCATCCACAACCTCTTCTTCGTTGATATGCTTCGGCAATGGTGATTGAACAAGTATGCCGTTGATCCGATTATTGTTATTAAAACCATGGATGAGTGCGATTAATTCTGCTTGCGTCGTTTGCTCAGGCAGGCGGTGTACTTCGGAATAGATGCCTACATCATCACAGGCTTTCGCTTTGTTTCTAACATATACTTGCGAAGCTGCATCTTCACCCACAATAACAACGACAAGACCTGGTTGATTTCCTTGCGCGGTTAGTGCCGCTGCGTCAGATCTGATTTCCTCACGAATGGAGCTCACGAGTTCTTTCCCATTAATTACTTGTGCTGACATGTTATTTCCCCCTTAACTTGTTAAGCCCTACGCGATATAAAAGTTACTTACACTTGGATTATTGTGTACGAAGTACTTTTTCTTTCAGCTCGTCGATTTCCTTGATCATCTTCCCGAGCACTCCGTTTACGAATTTCCCTGATTCCTCTGTGCCATAATGCTTAGCCAAATCGATGGCTTCATTGACAACAACCTTCGGTGGAACATCATCGCGATACAGCATCTCATAAGCACCTAGGCGCAGTACTTCCCGATCAATACGAGACAGCCTGTCCATAGCCCAGCCTTTCAGATACTCCTCCAACAACTCGTCGATGCTTACCTTGTTCTTGTAAGTCCCCTCAACAAGCTCAATAATGTAGACTGGATCTATCTTATCTCCGGAGAAATCCAACTGCGATTCATTATCATGTTCAGCTTCATGAATCGCGGTTTGAACAGCCTCCTGAGGAGTAGCCTCATTCATTTGGATTTGGTATAAGCTTTGTATAGCAATTTCGCGTGCAATTCTGCGTTTCATTCTGTTCCTCCTAAGCGTTTCGCTCCAGCAAAACGACCTTCTCCTAAAAACTCTTTCTCCTAGTATACGTCAAATTAGATCCAATCCAAACAAAAAAATCCATGGTTGAACCAGGGATTTTAGCGAAACATTCTCCATTTTTGTGTGAGATAGCGCCAAATGTCTTCTAGCATGACGAAACTTTCCTTACGATCCAGCTTATTACCAACATAAAAACCTACGAGTACGATAAATCCGAAGATCAACATATCCCAAAAACCAAAAAATAAATAAATAAAACCGAAGAATATACCCGCTGTCACTCCGATTACTTTGCCCCTATGGAAATTCCATAGTTCATTCCACATATGTGGATTCACCTCTATTCGACTCGGCTTTTAAACGTTGGGGCAGATTGCACGATGTTCGCTACGAATACGGTTACGGAAGCTACAGGAATACCGGTAATTTCTTCTATGTAACTTTTCACTGTACCTTGCATGTCTTCAGTCAGTTCCGGAATCGAGCTTTCGCCATCTACGATGGTTCTAATTGTAATTTCCAGACCGGATTGATTCACTCTAACTCGTGCACGCAGATCCTTTGCACCTTTCGTGCGACCCGCTGCTTTCAGCGAGAGATTCTCAACAGTTTCGATAGAGATACGGATATCGCCAAAATCGGTGCGTTGATCAATTGATGGCGCCTGGGAACGTCCGCGACGAAGCGTTACGATTAGGAAACGTACGGAGATCAGCAGCATGATCAAACTAATGATAATGCCCGGATACGCGTAGCTCTTCTCGTAATAAAAATGACTTAGCGTTTGACTTGCTTGATCGAGTGGGATCCAGCTAGATGCTGTGAACAATACAACGATCGATGCGACGAAAATAATCAGGCTATAGAAAAGTAGCAAGAGCCTGTCCACAATTTTACCCACTACGCTTGTCCCCTTCCTAAATTAGAGGAAACCCCCTGTAACCTGTAGGGGGTTTCAATTGATCCATATGGCTCAGCTTTACCGCTTATTTCACACGATGGGCAGCCGCTGGTTCTTCGTCAACCTGTTTATCCGCCTGCTTAAAATGAACATCATGAATATGTACGTTTACTTCAACGACATTTAACCCAGTCATTGATTCAATCGCCTGCTTCACATTGTTTTGAATATCACTTGCAACTTCAGGAATACGGTTCCCATATTCGATAATGATGGAGACGTCAATGGCAGCTTCACGTTGTCCGACCTCTACCTTTACGCCTTTGGACAAATTCTTGCGTCCAAGTAATTCAGCAATGCCGCCAGCTAATCCGCCACTCATCCCCGCTACACCTTGCACTTCCACCGTTGCCAAACCGGCAATGATTTCGATAACCTCGGGGGCAATCTGGATGCTGCCCATGTCTGTCTTGACGTAATCCGGAGCGATTGTGCTCATTGTGGCACCTCCTAAAAAATTTGTGGAGCAAATTTACTTCGTAAGCTTAAGCTAAAAAGTTTTGCGCCAGCAAAACTGGCTTCGATTCAAATGGGATAAGCCATCTTAATTTATTAGTATAACATTTTGGCAAAAATATGACAAATGTTTATCTACGATTCTGGATCGTTCACATCGTGCTCTTCCAAGAACTTAATATCATGGTCGCCCTTGATAAATTTCTTGTGTTCAAGCAGCTTCAGATGAAAAGGAATCGTCGTGTTCACACCGTCCACCGCGAACTCATTGAGAGCTCTTTTCATACGGTTAATAGCCTCTTCACGCGTGCTTCCCCAAACGATTAGCTTCGCGATCATCGAATCATAGTGTGGCGGGATCGTATACCCTGGATAAACCGCACTGTCAACACGTACGCCGAATCCACCTGGCGGCAAGTAGAATTTCACTTGTCCTGGGGACGGCATGAAGTTCCGATTCGGATCTTCTGCATTCACGCGGCATTCGATCGCCCAACCGTTGATTCGGACATCTTCTTGTCTAAACGACAGTGGATTTCCTTCTGCGACACGAATCATTTCTTGAATAATATCGATACCTGTAATCATTTCAGTTACCGGGTGTTCAACTTGGATCCGCGTGTTCATTTCCATAAAGTAAAAATTACCATCTGGACCTAACAAGAATTCAAGTGTTCCCGCGCCTGAATAATTCACAGCCTTCGCTGCACGAACAGCTGCTTGACCCATCGCTTTACGCGTTTCCTCTGTTAGAACCGGACAAGGCGCTTCTTCAACAAGCTTCTGTCTGCGACGCTGTACGGAGCAATCACGTTCGCCTAGGTGAACAACATTGCCATGCTTATCCGCAATGATTTGGATCTCAACATGCTTCATGCCTGTTAAGTATTTCTCTAAGTAAATCCCTGCATTACCGAATGCATTCTGGGCTTCTTGCTGAGCAGCCGTAATTTGCTGAACTAGCGTTTCCTCGTTCTCTGCAATACGGATACCCTTACCGCCGCCGCCTGCTGTCGCTTTAATAATAATCGGATACCCGATATCGCGAGCGATAACCACGGCATCATCAATATCCTCAACCAAGCCGTCGGAGCCCGGAATAATCGGAACTCTCGCTTCCTTCATCGTTTGTTTGGCAACTGCCTTATCGCCCATCCGGGAGATCGCGTCAGGTGAAGGACCGATGAAAGTGATGTTGCAGCTCTCGCAAATTTCTGCGAAGTCAGCATTTTCGGCTAGGAAGCCGTACCCTGGATGAATAGCATCGCATTCCGTCAATGTTGCAACGCTCATCAAGTTGGTGAAGTTCAAATAGCTGTCTTTGGACGCTGTTGGTCCAATGCAATAAGCTTCATCCGCCAGACGAACATGCAAGGCATCTCGATCTGCTTCCGAGTACACAGCAACCGTATAAATGCCAAGCTCACGGCATGCTCGGATAATACGAACCGCAATTTCCCCGCGGTTCGCAATTAGAATTTTATTAAATTTCATGATTTGCCCTCCTAAGAGCTCTTCGTGAGAAAAGCTTGCGTTGACAGCATAAGCCTACAAACGCAACTACTCCGGTCTAACCAAAAATAAAGGTTGTCCATACTCTACTAGCTGTCCGTTCTCAACGAGAATTTCAACGATCTCGCCTTTCACTTCAGCTTCTATTTCGTTCATTAATTTCATGGCTTCAACAATACAAACGACAGTCTTGTCACTCACTTTAGAGCCAACGCTTACGAAAGGCGCTGAACCTGGGGACGCGGATTGATAGAAAGTCCCGACCATCGGAGATACGATCTTATGTAAAGATGAATCCTCTTGTTTGGCTTGTCYGTTAGCAAGTACTGGTGCTTCGAGTGCAGCTGCAGCTGCCGGATTAGCATAGTTAGGTTGAGCAATCGGTGCATATGTGTGCTGAACTGGTGCAGATACATAGACAGGTTCCGATTTATTCGGCTTACGAATAGAAAGGCGTGCACCTTCATTTTCAATTTCTAGCTCTTGTAAAGAGGATTGATCGACGAGTTTAATTAACTCTTTGATTTCACTCAATTTAAACATTCAAGTCACTCCTTTAGACGTTGGTGAACCATTAAAAATGCGTTTTCATAGCCGCAACGTATGTATTATACCCATAAACGCACGAAATGGAAAGAGTCCAGTTTATCCGGACCCTTTCCACTATCATTTTGAGAAGCCAAAACTTTGCTCAAATCCTATGGGCGTACGTACTGGATCTTGATATTTTCAGGAGTTGCACCCAGTTCTTTCACAACCATATCTACGATGGACACACCTTGACTTTTTTCCAATTTATCTGCTTGAACTGTCACTTTCCACTTAGCGCCATCTTGATTAATGACCGCTTGCGGGAAATCTTGAATGAGCAGATCTTGTAGATTTTCAATTTTTTCTTGCAGGTCTGACAATGCAGACAAATCGTTCGTTGCTTTTGCTACCGCTTCAGGAGATTTCTTACCATCCAAAATGATCGTCATCAAATCCGTAGAAACTTTGCTGAAGTAATTATTTTGTTTCACTTGTTCATTCGTGAAATAGTCGTTGGCCGACGTTGTTTTGGCTTGCTCCTCCACTTGCTTCAAGACTTGTTCATCTGTTTTGGATGTTGTTTTGGACGCATCTTTTGTCGTAGTTTTGGAGGTATCTTGTGTCGTTGTCGCTTTAGCATCTTTTTTTGTAGAAGTTTGCGGCGTTGTCGTTTTCGAGTCGATTTGTGCGCCTGTTCCTGTTGTTGCTTTCACATCAGTTTTCGCACCTGTTACTGGATCCACTTGGGTCATATCAATTTTCACTTCTTGCGATTGCGTGATGGCATCTGTCGTTGCCAGATCCAACTTGTTGACATCCTCTGTGAAAAGATAATAAGCGGACAGCACCACCATCAAGCTAAGCATCGATACGAGCCATATTGTTTGTCTTTTTGCATTCATTGTTTATTCCTCCTTAGAATAGTTGAATGATTTCCTAATTTTATTCCCCTGTTTTGCGCGGTAAAATCGAAATTTTACTTGCTTGGACGTCCATTCCTCGCTCAACGGCTTCCATGATCATTTTTTTCACCGTGAGATTTTCTGCGCCTTTCGCAACAACAATGACACCTCTAATTTTGGGTTTAATGTATTTGAGCACGAGCGGCTTCTGGTCACCTGACACTTGATAAATTACGACTTCACCGCTCCGCGTTACCTGGGATATATTGCGTGTTGCTCCACCATTGTCGCGTTCAGTCGTCATGGTCTGATTGTCGTTATAATTTTTGTCAACAGTCATTTCTTCCGTCGATTCAATCGTAACGAGCACTTCCACCTCGCCAACACCGACAATTTGTTGCAGGATTTTTTTCAACTGGTCGCCATAAGCTTGTTCGTAATCATGAAAGCTTGTGTTTTCCTTGGAAGAACCTCCTGCAAAGGTTTCTTGACTCACGGGTGGAGGGGAAGCTCTGCCTGTGTTGATGGGATCCAGATCTTTAACAGTTATAAATGCGTTTATGATCATTAGCGCTGCTCCTAAGAGTCCAACCATGATGACCCAAAGTAACGTATTTTTACGTTTTGGTCCACCTGGTCCGCCGCCGAACTTGTGCTCCATCCATTGCAGCAATGTTCCCATCGATTCACCTCGCCATCCATCCTTTGCTTTGCGCTGCTCCGATCTCGATTTTGGCAGGATCTACAAGCCAATTCCTTGAAATCACTTGCTTGAGTCGGTCCATCTCTTGCACACCAGGCACATTTTCTTTGGTTGACTGGGTATCATTCTGTGTGCTTGACATGCGATCTTGCACTGTCGCGGTAGACCCGATTTTGATAGGATCTACTGGTTTGACTGGCTCCATGGCAGCAATGCTTTTACTAGTCGTTACCAGTTGCTTCTTCGCTTCTATATCATCAAGGGTCACCTTCACGCTTGAAATGGTGGGCTTCCCGTTATTGTCTACCTGTACTTGCACTTGTACCGCTTCAATTGGCCATTCCGTTTGTTTCTGTAAGTCCTCTTTCATCAATCCTGCCAATTGCGATTGCACCAATTCTTGTGTTTTTTTATGTTCAGCATCTTGAATCTTGTTGGCATCCTTCGTAATAGCTTCCAGAGACTTCATTTGTGATTGATTTCCAAAACCTCCAGCAAGCATGGTTTTCTCATTCTGTTCTTTCTCCGCTTGACTAAGCAGCTGGTCCATATTCCAATCCTTCTGGAACAGCTGAAGCACTGGGGTAAGCAGCGTCAGTAGAATAAAGAGACTCAAAACCGTCTTCACATACCGCTGCATCGTATTGCTTGGAAGTAGAAGATCAACAAACGTCGCAAGCATTATGACCATAATGACGGTTTTCAGCCATCCTGCTAACCAATCCATCGCCTAGCTCCTTTCACCTCATCATGACGGAGACATTGCTAATTGTGATCATGATGGTCAGGGCAAGAAAAAACATCAAGCTTACTGCCGCTAGCGCTGCAAACACATAAATCAAGCTTTTGCCGATTGTCTGTAGACAAGCAATGATTGGACTATCGCCCAGTGGCTGCATCAGCGCCGCTGAGAGGTTGTAAATGAAAGCCAGCGTTAAAATTTTGATCGCTGGGAACGCACACAGGAGCACGAGGATGACAACACCAACGAGTCCTATCGCATTTTTGACTAGTAAGGATGCCCCGATCACGGTTTCTGTTGCATCCGAGAATAGTCGTCCGACAACAGGCACGAAATTCCCCGTAATGTACTTAGCCGTTCGAATCGCAACGCCATCTCTTACAGCGCCGGCCGTGCCTTGGATGGAAATGACCCCGAGGAACACTGTCACGAACACGCCCAGCATGCTTAAACTTACGGTGCGCAGCAGATTAGCTAACTGTGTGACTTTAAACTTATCGCTGAGTGAGCTTACGATGTGCAGCACCGCCGAGAAGAACAAGAGCGGAAAGACAAACACATAAATGGCCGTACCCACAGAGTGGATCATGAACACAATCAGTGGATGAAGAATGGCAACCGAAGTGACATTTCCCATGGACGCTAGTAACGTGAGTAACAATGGCATGATCGCTATCATGAATTGAATCATGGACGAAATGGCTGTCTTCGCATACCCGATCGCAACGCTGAAGCTATTGATCGCAATGATGATGAGCACCATATAGGTGATGGTGTAGCCTAGCTTGCTTACCGTGTTTCTTTCAAACGAGCTTTGCAGCGTCTCAAGAATCATGCTAAAGACGGTCAAAACAACAATTGAAGCCAGTAATTTGCCATTGATGATAATTTCATGAAAAACATAGCTCAGAAGCCCTTTGAAGATACTCTTCATACTAATGCCCTTGGTCCCAAGGAGAAGTTCCATGAAGGTTGGCGGCTTGCTTTCTGGGAAATAACCTCCATATTCCTTCATCAGCTTATCCCAATATTGCTCGACCGGCTCCGTATTCAAGCGGTTCGCTTGCTCTTTGATCATGACATCCGTTGGCGATTCAGCAGTTAACGAGCCCGACAATCCAAGCCATAAGCCCATGCTCAAAATAAACAATAAGATCCACCGGTTGTTCAGCTTCTGGTGCGAATAAAGTAGGTGCATGCGTGTCACTCCTTAGGTGAATCTGCTAAGCAGGGAGTAGTTTAACCACGGTCTCGATGATGACTGTAATGATCGGAATGGCCATGACCATAATAAGAACCTTTCCTGATAGCTCAATTTTGGAGGCAATGGAATCTTGGCCAGCATCGCGGACAATCTGTGCGCCAAACTCGGCGATGTAAGCAACGCCTATAATCTTCAGAATCGTTTTGAGGAAAACGATGTTCACGTTAGACTTTACAGCTAGATCCTCAAGGACTTGGATGACCGAAGAAATTTTGCCTATTAAGAACAAGAAAATCACGATGCCCGTAAAAGCGGCTAATAAAAAAGCGAACATCGGCTTCTGCTCCTTAATAATGAGCGTCAAGATCGTGACGATGAGTCCTAGTCCTACGATTTGGATGATTTCCATCAGACCACCTCATTGGAATAGGAAAATAGTTTTAATTTCTTTGAACAAGTTATCCAGCATACTGACGACCATAAAAAGCACGACTACGAAGCCGATGACCGTGACCCAGTGTGCCATATCCTCTTTTCCCATCTGTTTCAGCACAGAATGGATCATAGCAATAATGATTCCGATGCCGGCGATTTGGAAAATGGCATTCACATCAACATTCATTCCTGGCACCTCACTCTGCCTGCAAGAAACTTGTCATACAACATGGTTAAATGATCCCCGCTAATACATTAAAATCACGACTAGCGCACCGATTAAGACACCCAGGCTTTTCCACATTTTCTCGTAGCGCTGCTGTTCATCTCTGGCATCCGTTTCTTCCGATTGAAGTTGGCTAATCGCAAGCCGTAGATGCTTGATTTGGTCACTTCGATCCGAAAGCCCAAGCACAGGTCCCAGTTGGAGAATCACTTCTTGCTCAGCTTGCCTCATCGAGGTTCTTGCCCAGACTTCCTTGACGGTCATTTGCCATAGATCTTTGGTTGACTCACCATTACTTCCGAGCAACCGTTCTGACATTAAGCGAAATAAGGAAGAAAGTGGATCTGCGACCTGCTTACTTAGCGAAGCAAATGCCTCCGGAAGGGGCGTGAGTGCATAGGCAATTTCCGTCTCCATTCGGCCTAGCGCGTTGATTAGTCCGCGAATTTGCTTTGGTCGTCTAACATAGTGAGCAGCCTGTAGAAAGCCATACATCGAAGCTGCACCGAAGATCAGAACTCCACCAACAAATTTCAGCATCTTCATCGTCCTTTGCGTTCGTCATACATCTCCATAACCTTGCCTTCTTGATCCAGGATCCGAAAGGAAGCAGGAGCACCTTTTCTCCGCTGGAGGATGACATATTTCATAAACACCCTTTCCTCCATCAATTGCCTGAGTACGGGCCGTCTACGTACATCCTCATAGCTCGCTCCATGAGCCGTAGCTAGTACACGAATTCCCGTGTGAACAGCCTCATGAATCGCATCAGCATCCTCAGTTCGACCGATCTCATCAACGATGAGGACCTCGGGTGAGAGAGAACGGATCATCATCATCATGCCTTCTGCCTTTGGACATCCATCTAGCACATCTGTGCGTGGCCCTAAGTCAAATCTCGGTACCCCTTTGACACAAGCAGCAAGCTCTGAGCGTTCGTCTACGATCCCTACTTTTTTACCCGATAGAGAGCTGTTTCTAGCCCCCCATTCGCCTCGGCTAATGAGTCTAGCCAGATCGCGAATTAATGTGGTCTTCCCTTGCTGCGGCGGGGAAATGATAAGCGTGTGATGAATATTTCCCATACTCTGTTCGACGAGATACGGTAAAATCTCCTGACCCACACCMTGAATTTCGCGCGCGATCCGAATATTAAAGGAACTCACATCGCGAATTTGCTTCACTTGACCTTGGTCGAGGATCGTACGCCCAGCTAGTCCTACGCGATGACCGCCAGAAACCGTGATATACCCTCTTCGCAGTTCTTCCTCAAAGGTGTACAACGAGTGATTCGTTAGAATCTCGAGCAGTGTTAGACAATCTTGCCTAGTCGGTTTGTAAGCCAAGGCTTCCTGAGTGATCATTTGCCCACGCTCACTAATGAAGGCATAGCGGTCGGCCCAGCTAATTTCAAGGGGACGCGACTCTCTCACCCTGATTTCTTCCACGCTAGCTTGTACGTTCGGTGGAAGCTCACTAAGCATGAATCGGATGTTCTGGGGCAACAAGTGTGTAATACTCGCTAGCATCGGGAGACAGCCCTCCAAGTTGTCCAGTCTTCTATATTCATTTCTATGCTTACTAGAAAGAAATATGACCGATTACTTTTTAATAATCCCAATAAACAGACAACTGACCCCTGCAATGACCCACAACATCTTTCCATATGATAGTTTTTCAGCTATGCCTACTAAACCAATCGTTGTGGTAGTTAATAGTACTAGAGGACCTACTAGTGCTAGAGCTGAATTCACCATCAGCGCTTTCTCAATTGTTGCTAGTCTAATCATGAGAATAGCTGCAATAATTTCGATACTCCCAGACATCATCCGTAAGGAAGCCATCGTTAGTACGATCTTATTCATGAGTAGCAACACCTCCTTTTTCCCTACCTTATGCGAGCTCGTCTCATTTTAGGCATGCTGGGCACCTCCATTTGTGCTGATGCATATGCTGTACACATAATTGATCCTTCGAAGGACAGTGAGGAGAAAGACCGATGGAAGTAACCTCTCAATTGAAATGGAACCCCGTTTTAGCCGACCCTACAGGACAGAGGCAGATGAAACCAAGAACGTTGGGGAAAACAATGGTGATGGATAAGGGGCTCGGATTGCTTGCCTTTCAAGACTTACTCCACACCGCAAGTAGCCACGTGGATATGATCAAGCTTGGTTTCGGCACATCGCCGCTTTATCCGCAAGCCGTGCTGCGAAGCAAAATAAACCTGGCCAAAGAGAATAACATTCTCATCTACCCAGGAGGGACATTTCTGGAAGTGGCTGTACAACAGCATGCCGTAGATTCTTTTTTTGACATGATACTTGCACTCGGCTTTAATGGCGTTGAAATTTCCGACGGTACCATTCAAATGGATCGCAGACTGCGAAATGAGCTGATAGCTAGAGGTTTAGATGAAGGGTTAGAAGTCGTTACGGAGTATGGAAAAAAAGGATGGGGCTCCTCTATTGAGTTAGCAGAATTAATTGAGACGGTCTTCATCGATTCGGAATTAGGTGCATCCCTAGTCACAATAGAAGCGCGTGAGTCTGGCATGGGTGTTGGCATTTTTGATGGGAATGGAAAATGTAAGGATGAGGAGTTGCACAGTGTGCTTGCTTCCGTCTCAGGAGATCAGCTTTTATGGGAGGCGCCTCTAAAGACCCAGCAGGTGCATTTGATTAAGTCCTTGGGTCCTGAAATTCATTTGGGCAATATTTCACCAGATGAAGTCATTTCGTTAGAAGCTTTGAGGAGAGGACTCCGTTCTGACACGTTGTCCTTAGGTACCAGAAAGGAATAGCACATGCATATCGAGGTGATCGCCAACATCGGCGAAGCTAGAAGTGACGAGTTTCTCCATAAAACCGTCATTGTCGTTGATGTTTTACGTGCAACCAGCACGATCATCACCGCATTGATGAATGGCAGCAAGGGAGTAGTCCCTGTTGATACGGTTATGAAAGCGAAAGAATTGGCTCGCATTGGCGATTTACTCGGTGGAGAACGCTATTGCAAAAAAATTCCAGGCTTTGATTTTGGCAATTCTCCACTCGAGTACACGCGCGAAGCTGTGCAAGGCAAACGCGTCATTTTGACGACCACAAATGGCACGAGAGGGATTCAGAAGGCAATAAAAGCCGATCGTGTGCTTGCGGGAGCAATCATTAACGGCAGAGCGTCTGCGATGGCAGCAATCGATCTTAAACGGGACACGGTGATCGTATGTGCAGGGACGCAGGATGTATTTTCCTTAGAGGATGGCCTCTGTGCCGGCTTCATATCGGACGAAATTGCGGCCTTGCTTGGCGAGAGTCTCATGATAACGAATGACTTCGGCTTGGCAATGCGCGGCTGCTATCTCGAAGCTAAGGATCGGTTATTAGAGACTATACTTGCCTGCAGCAACGGTAAAAAAATGAAAAAGTCCGGCTTCCTCGCGGACGTCGAACTTTGTTCCAAAGTGAATATAACGGATTGCGTTCCTGTTCTCGAAAATGATCAGATGGTCCCCTTTGGGCGATAGCTCTCATCACCATGCGTTCTAAATACAAGCCCTTTTCATAAACTAAAATGACGACGAAGAGGACGAGGGGTTCTGTGAATGAATGGTGATCTGCTCTTAGTTATTCTTATTTTGATTGGGCTTGTTGGCCGTACGCCGATTATTACAACTGCAGCTTGTCTTTTACTTGCCATTAAATTAATTGGTCTCGATCGCTATTTCCCTACCATGGAGCGCAGAGGGCTGGAGCTTGGCTTGCTGTGCCTTACAATTGGTGTATTAGTACCATTTGCAAGTGACCGCATTTCCATGAAAGATATCCTTTCTGTCTTTACGACTTGGCCTGGGATCATTGCCCTGCTAGGCGGAGCGATTGCCACTTATATGAATGGAAAAGGTTTAGAGTTACTAAAAGTAGACCCACAATTAATTGTGGGTCTCGTAATTGGTTCTATATTTGGCATCGTATTTATGCGCGGCATTCCGGTAGGTCCATTAATGGCTGCCGGAATAACGGCATTTTTATTGAAGTTTGCTTATTTTATTGCGGACAAACTCCATTAAGTTTCCAACATTATCTACGATCTTCCGGCCCACCAACGAAGGCTTGCACCGCAGTATCCAAGCCGTATGCTGTGTGTAGTGCACTGATGACATCTGTTAATTTCGTATTGTCGATGACGCAAGACATTTTGATCTCAGAAGTGCTTACCAAGGAAATGGTAATACCAAGATCTGAAATGACTTTGAACATCGTCGCTGCAACACCTGGTGAGCTAACCATACCAGCACCAACAATCGATACTTTCACAAGATCAACTTCGGAGGTCACTTCACGGTAGCCAACTTCCGCACGAAGTTGCTCAAGAACATCAAGCGCTTTCTCGCGATCCGCCAGCGTTGTTGTGAAAGAGAAATCGGCAGATCCGTTGATCACACCGCTTTGAACGATAATGTCTACGTCAATTTGCACTTCAGCAAGTGCTAGGAAAACCTTCGCAAGTTGACCTGGCTTCTCAGGAACACCCAGAATACTAATTCTTGCCACATTTTTGTCATAAGCGATGCCACGAACGACGATTCCTTGCTCCATCACTGCTTCCTCCTTCACGTTGGTACCTTCATTGTAATTGAAGCTTGAACGTACCACGAGGGTCACGTTGTAATTTTTCGCATACTCAACAGCTCTTGGATGAAGTACCGCTGCTCCAAGGTTTGCAAGCTCCAGCATCTCATCATAGGAAATCTCAGCAAGCTTTCTCGCTACTTTCACGATACGAGGATCTGTTGAATAAATACCATCAACATCGGTATAAATTTCACAGAGATCCGCTTTGATCGCTGCAGCAAGTGCAACTGCTGTTGTATCTGAACCGCCGCGGCCCAAGGTAGTAATTTCGCCTGCTTCCGTCATCCCTTGGAAACCAGCTACGATTACCACATTCCCTTGCTCAATCGCATTCAGAACACGCTGAGGTTTAATATCTGTAATTCTCGCTTTACCATGTACTGGCTCCGTATAAATGCCACTTTGCCATCCGGTGTACGAAACCGCTTGTTCACCAAGATTATGTATGGCCATCGATAACAGTGCTACGGAAACTTGTTCGCCCGTCGTCAACAACATATCCATTTCACGAGCCGGTGGGGCTCCATCGTAAATTTGCTGAGACAAGTCGATCAATTCATCCGTTGTATCACCCATCGCAGATACGACAACAACACAGCTGTGACCAGCTTGTTTACGCTCAACGATTCTTTTTGCAACTCGTTTCATTCGCTCCGCATCACCGACAGAGCTTCCGCCAAATTTCATCACTATAAGAGACAAAGCTGACCCACTCCTAACGCATACTAGTGCATAACAATTCAATATTATAGCATATAAATGAGGAACTGTGGTAAGAAAAGAAAAAAAGCCTTTCGGACTCTTGTGAGTCAGAAAGGCTTATCTGTTTAGTTGCTCGCGCGTGAAAGGTATTTGCCGTCATCTGTGTCAACGGAAAGAATATCGCCTTCGTTGATGAACAGCGGCACCATCACATTAAGACCTGTTTCCACTTTCGCATTTTTCAAAGCACCTTGAGCTGTGTTACCTTTGACGCTTGCATCGGTTTCAACAACCTTCAAGTCAACGCTCTTCGGAAGGTTAATCCCGAGGATTTCACCTTGATAGCTCATGATCTTGATGTTCATGTTTTCTTTCAGGAAGTTCAATTCCCATTTCAATTGTTCGTGGGAAAGGGAAATCTGATCGTAAGTCTCCGTATCCATGAATGTGTAATCGTCGCCAGCTGCGTACAAGTATTGCATTTCACGGTTTTCGATGTGGGCACGACCAACGTTTTCACCAGCACGGAATGTACGCTCAACGGTGTTGCCGTTACGAAGGTTTTTCAACTTGGAGCGCACGAATGCAGCGCCTTTACCTGGTTTAACGTGTTGGAAATCTAGAACTGTAAAAATATCATGCTCAACTTCAATCGTAAGACCTGTTTTAAAATCGTTTACTGATATCACTTGTAAATCCCTCCGCTAGTCAATGATAAGAAAATCTTTGGTAGAATGTGTAAGTATTTTAATGCCGGTCTCAGTAATTACTACGTCATCCTCAATTCGAACTCCGCCAAAATCAGGGAGATAAATACCAGGCTCAACGGTAACAACCATACCAGGAGTTAAAATCATATCTTCGGTTTTCGACACGCGGGGTGATTCGTGAACCTCCATCCCCAACCCATGTCCGGTCCCGTGACCGAAATAATCGCCATAGCCGCGCTTCACGATGACATCGCGGGCGAAAGCATCGCCTTCTCTGCCTGTAATACCAGGTTTAAGGTTTGCCAAGCAATTCATTTGTGCTTCCAAAACAATATCATAAATTTCTTTATGCTTGTCTGTCGGCTTTCCTAGCATAACCGTTCTTGTGATGTCAGAGCAATAACCTTTATAATACGCTCCAAAATCCAATTTGACAAATTCGTTTAATTGGAGAACACGGTCACTTGCTTTACCATGCGGTAACGCAGAACGCTCTCCAGATGCCACGATCGTCTCGAAGGACGTAGAGGTCCCTCCATTTTTGCGAATAAACACTTCAATTTCAAGTGCGATGTCTAACTCTTTGACACCTGGTTTAATGAAATTAAGGATGTGTGAAAAGGTTTGATCGGCCAAATCAGCCGCTTCCTGCATTACTTGGATCTCCGCTTCATCTTTTACGATTCGAATCAATTCAACAAGACGTGAAGTTGGCACAAACTCGATGCCTGGAAGTCCTTGTTGAAAGTTTACAAAATCCCCATAAGATACGTCGCTTTGTTCGAAACCAAGCTTCTTGATCCCTTGTTGCTGCAAGAGTTCTGTTACGGTCTCGATCGCCTTAGCTTTATGTTCAACCACTTCAAACAATTTGGCTTGCTGCGGCGCTTGCGTCATATAACGAAAGTCAGTTAATAAAATGGCACGGTCAAGCGTAATAAGTACATAGCCAGAGGAACCAGTGAATCCAGATACATATGTACGGTTATATGCGTTCGTGATGAGTAGTGCTGGTAAATCCTGTTGTTGCATAGCCTCGCGAAGACGTTGAATACGTTTCTCCTGCATCCAAATCACCATTCCTTCTTAAAGTTTTGCTTTAGCAAAACGATCTTCGTAAGCATATGCTTACAGATGGGGTAGTAAAGCCCTTAAACCAAGCGCGTAGCTCTCTGCGCCAAATCCACAAATTTGACCAATCACGACAGGTGCGATGACCGAATGATGACGAAATTCCTCACGTTTATGAATATTCGAAATATGAACCTCTACCGTTGGCAATTGTACCGTAGATAGCGCATCGCGAATCGCATAGCTGTAATGTGTGAAGGCGCCAGGATTAATGAGAATCCCGTCCTTCGTACCATAAGCCTCGTGGATTTTATCAATAATTTCGCCCTCATGGTTAGATTGAAAGCTCTCCAATTGGACCGAAAGCTCTGTTCCCAGCTCATGTAAACCCTCGATAATGGTGGAAAGTGTTACGGTTCCATACACGCCAGGTTCACGTATGCCAAGCATATTCAAATTCGGACCATTCAAAACAAGAACCCTTTTCAATTGGATATCCTCCCGCACAATCGTCATTGGCCATTAGCAAATTGACGCTAATTAACCTTTGATATTTTACCATAACTTTCATGTCTTGGGTATAGCCTCTGTCGTTCTTGCGCTTGTATATTCAATTGCAATCGAGTAACCAATAAACATCCCCCATACGAGGAATAAACAAACATCACTAATAATCGTATTTAACTCTAATTCCCATATCCAATACACCATACCCGTAATCGGTCCTATAAAAAGGTAAATAATCGCCCACCACAAGGCGCCATAACCTATCCCCCAAAAAGGGCTGCGCAGCTTCCACATGGTGACCATGTAGATGAAGGCAGCAAATATCGAGAACAGAGCGAACACGATCCATCCAATAAATAACCCCGTCCACGTGTTAAAAAAATCATGTTTGAAAAAAGGTTCAACGAGAAAACCAATTCCTATGGTCGTAAATTTGAAGTAATTTTCGACTATTTTGAGGGCACCCCATATCAGCCCAGCAAAAAAACCGATATATAGCACAAACACCCAGCGATTTGTCTTCTTTTTCTCCGCGGTATGAGCACTCGTCATCTGCATTCTTCCTTTCTCTACCGTTAAGGCTTGTCTTTTCATTGGCAATCATAGTATGTTCTGTCGCAATCGGTAGCATTCAACACCTGAATCCGTTACAATAAGAAAGTGAATAACTGAATTTGAGAAAGATGAGAAGGTGAATCTAGTGGCAGAACAAAACAGTATATACGGAGGACAAGCCGTCATCGAGGGCGTCATGTTCGCAGGAAGAAATGTGCATGTAACTGCTGTGCGCAAAAAAGACGGTTCCCTTGATTTTTTGGAAGTACCGAAGAAAGTGATTCCGTGGGTTCAAGCACTTAAGAAAATTCCTTTTGTTCGGGGAATTGTAGGCATTATTGAGTCCAGCGCCAAAGGTGCGCAGCATCTGAATTTCTCGGCCGAATCGTTCGCTGAGCAAGAAGGTGAAGATAACACTGCGAAGAAGGAAGAAAAAACAGGCATCTTCTCCAACATTTCCATGTTTTTAGGCGTTGCCGTCGTTGGTGTCCTTTCATTTTTGTTTGGGAAATTCATTTTCACTTTAGTTCCAGCTATTATTGAACAGTTTTTGTTTCAAAATGTATTTAGCAATCAAATTCTTCATAATCTTATAGAAGGTGTGATCAAAATCATTTTGCTGGTGGGGTATATTTACTTCATCTCACTTACACCTATGATTCGGAGATTGTTTCAATATCATGGCGCAGAGCATAAAGTCATTAGCGCCTATGAAGCTGGTATGGAATTAACCGTAAGCAATGTCCAAAAGTTCAACACACTTCATTACCGTTGCGGCAGCAGTTTTATCGTATTCACCGTTCTGATCGGTGTCGTCATCTACTCATTCCTTCACTATGACGGTTTAGTCGAGCGTATTGTGCAGCGTTTAATTTTGTTGCCACTGGTCATCGGTGTTTCTTATGAAGTATTGCGTTTTACGAATTCGCTTCGTGAAGTACCTGTTCTTCGTTATTTAGGCTATCCAGGGCTTTGGCTTCAACTGCTTACAACCAAAGAACCAGAAGACAGTCAAGTTGAGGTGTCCATTGCATCATTTAACCGTATGCTAGAAGCGGAAAAACGAATTATGGAGGGACGGGCATGAGAAGAAAATTTTCCCCGATTGAGATTGCCATAGGAATATTGATTGCCATCGGCTTGCTCTCGTTAGGTTTGCGTCTGGTCATTCCTATTCTTGTACTTGGGGCGATTTTTCTACTTTATAAATTCCCACCTTCCCGTTGGAAAAAAACCTCGATGCCTCGAGGTTCTGCAAAAGGCAAAACGAAGAACGCGAAATTTCGCGTAATCAACGGAACGAAAGATTCGGATAAGGATGATTTTCCGAAGTATCACTAAGTCGAGGACTTATTTGGTGGTCGCATCACAAATTTCTCATAATTTTCTTCATAGGTACTGGCTGACCAACTACTGAAGTACGCTTTGCTTGCAAGAAAGCCTGACTCGTACAGTGACATGCTTAACTCTTTGGAAATGGTGAACTGCGTGTTACCAACGCCTAGTGTAGGAATTTTAACGGTTCGGAAGCGATTTTTTTGCTCAATGTAGCGTTCATCATGCGCACTCAGCATGGTGCTGAAGAGCGCTTCTAACATCGTAATTGGCCCTCGAATGGTATGCATTGGCATATCGCTCTTCCCGACAAGTTGGAAGCCAATGACGGGTATGAGATTAGCCCGCGGCATTTCGTTGTCGAACACCCAAAGCGGGAAGTTGCTTAACAAACCGCCATCCACGATATAATTAAACTGCTCTGTGAATGGCTTAGCCTTCGCAGAGCTTTTTATATTACGACGAATTCGGACCGGATCAAAGAAATAAGGGATGCTCGTGCTCATTCTCACGGCTTTGGCAACAGAAAGCTTTCCTGGCTCGATGCCGTACTGGGCAATATCATTGGGCAGTACCAATAGTTTGCCCTGTGTAATATCAGAAGCAATAATACGGAGCTGATTCGGCTTGAGATCTCCAAAGGTACGAACGCCTCTAGCTGCTAGTTGTTTATTGACCCAATGTTCCAAAGCTTCACCGGAATAAAGTCCTTTTTTGAGCAAAAGGCGAGCCGCGGGGCCAATGATCTTCGTATTGAAAATAGGAGAACGCTGCATAAACGATTTAAAAGGCGCTTTGAGTATCAAATCCCTCATCTCTTCCCCCGTATAGCCTGCCGCCAACAAAGCCGCCACAATCGAGCCAGAGCTTGTACCTGCGACTTGATGAAAGGTATATCCTTGTTCGATGGCTGCGCTCACGCCACCAGCCAAGGCAATCCCTTTGACGCCTCCACCTTCAAACACGCCGTTAATCTTCATACCCAGCACCCTCCCCAAGACCTAATTCATAGGGCTTCTTAGGTATGTATGCGTGAGCAGTTTGTTTCTATACCAAAAAAAAAGACAGAGCACCGTAAACGGTCTCTGCCTAATTCTCTGCCTCTAATTCTTTTCGAACATTCATAAGTTCATCTGCTCGACTCGGATCTCTCCGAAAATATTCCAATAAGGTTTCAATGCAAGTAATAGAATCCCAGCTCAAGTGGTGCTCAATACCTTCGACATCCTTATATATATTGTCCTCATGGACACCTATTGTCGTTAAAAAGTTTTCCAAAAGCTCATGTCGATCCATCAAACGCTTGCCCATCTTCTTCCCTTTAGGTGTTAGGATGAGACCACGATATTTTTCATAGATTAAATAATTATCTTTATCTAATTTTTGAATCATTTTAGTCACGGAGGAGGGGTGCACTTCAAGCCCTTCAGCAATGTCGGAAACACGAGCGTAACCTTTCTCATCGATAAGCTTGTATATTCTCTCCAAATAATCTTCCATACTTGGCGTAGCCATTGCTATATTTCCCCCTGCTGTGCGTATTTCTTACCCATACTGCTTTCCTATCATAATCCATCTACCCAGATGCGGTCAAATCTCGCTAAATTTCAAAATATCCCTTCAAGCGAAGATTAAATATTTCACCAGATCCCTTAAAATTTCAAGAAATCTGGTGTAATGGAGTTCAACCAAAGGGTGATTTGCGTCATTTTTCCCGTATATAGAAGAACAGCGATCACAATCATCAAGCCGCCCCCAATTTTCATGATGGTATTGGAATAGCGTAAAATCCATTTGGTTGAACCGATAAAAAAGGAAAGTACGAAGAAAGGTATCGCAAACCCAAGTGAATATGAAGTTGTTAACTGAAACCATGTACCAGGCTCTGTTGCCGCTAATGCCAGAATAGCTGACAGAATTGGCCCGACACAAGGTGACCAGCCTGCTGCAAAGCCCATACCTACAAAGACAGAGCCAACATAACCAGCAGGACGAAATTTAATCGACAGTTTGCGTTCTTTCATTAGCCATTGCGGTTGAAATATACCTAATAGAAAAAGTCCCATTACAAATATTAACAGAGCAGCGATTTGTCTGAGTAAGTCACGATAGTCAATAAAGAAGCTTCCTACAAAGCCTGCCGTTAGCCCTAAAGCGTAAAAAATGATGGAAAAGCCCACGATGAAGCTTAATGTATGGAGCATCGTTTGACGCCGTACTTGAGCGGTTGTTTGCCCTGACTTGAGCTCACTGACCGAAATTCCAGTTATGTAGGATAAGAACGATGGATATAAAGGCAAACAACAAGGTGAAATGAAGGAAGCAATTCCCGCCCAGAGGGCGATCCATAAATTAACTGAATCCATGATTTATATCCTCAATCCTCTTTTCAAAATAATCCCTATCAAAATAGCGATGAGACTTAGTACAACCGTCCCGCCTGGTGCCAGATCCCATATTCCAGCTACAACAAGACCGACGATTACGGCAATTTCCGAGAATAAAATCGCTAAGAAAACGGAGTGTTTAAAACTGCGTGCGATTAACAAGCTGCATGCGACTGGGATCGTTAGTAACGAAGAAACGAGTAATGCACCGACAATTTTGATAGCCACTGAAATGACAAGTGCAGTCAGCATTGTAATCATCATATTATAAAATTTCAAAGGAAGTCCACTAACACTTGCTGCATCCTCGTCAAAGAACATCAAGAAAAACTCTTTAAAATGAAACGCAATAACACCGATAACAAGCAAACACACAACTAATACCACCCATAGATCCGTGGTGTCAAGTGTATATATGCTGCCAAAAAGGTAACTCATAACATTCATGTTAAAGCCTTTACCTAATGTGAAAAGAAGCGTTGCCAGCGCTACACCGCCTGACATGATGATAGCGATTGAAAGCTCAGCGTAGGTTTTATACGCCTTACGCAGTCGCTCTATAGCAAACGAGGCAAGCAGAGCAAATACAAGGCCTACTCCTAATGGGTATACATTGATCAAAAAGCCAAGTGCTACACCAGCAATCGAAACATGTGCTAATGTGTCCCCGATCATGGATAGCCGCCTTAGAACAAGAAAAACGCCCATTAATGGCGCTGCAAGCCCAATCAACAAACCACCTATTAATGCACGCTGAAAAAAGTACTCTGTAAATATGTCCAAAATGCCCGCTCCTTACTGAACTCCAATCATCTCTCGAATCCGGCCGAGTGAATGTGTTAAATTCGTCTCACGGCAATCCTCGGGATCATGGGTATGCTTCACATAAAACTTGATGCCGCCGCTTACTTGCTGCGGCTCTGTTCCAAGATAAGATTGAATCATGTCCATATCATGGGAAACCATGATGAAGGTCATATGATGATGCTGATGCATATGCTTGATCATTTTAAAGAAGCCAATTTGCGTTTCGGCATCAATACCTACCGTAGGCTCATCGAGAATGAGCAGTTCTGGATTGTTAACAATGGCACGAGCTAAGAAGGCTCGCTGCTGCTGACCGCCAGAAAGCTGACCGATACGTCGATCGGCTAAATCCTCGATGCGCATGGCAAGCATCGCGTCTTCTGCTTTTTGCTGCTCCGCTTTGGATAATCGGCGATATACATTCTTTTTGTTATACATGCCAGAAAGCACAACTTCCCTAACCGTTGCCGGGAATAAAGGATTGAAGGCATTTTTTTGAGGCACATAGCCGATCCTTTCCCAATCCTTGAACTGATTTAATGGTCGATCAAATAATCGGATTTCCCCATTTGTTGGTTTCAATAGGCCAACTAACATTTTCAAAAGCGTAGTTTTCCCTGCACCATTGGAACCAATCACACCAACAAAATCGCGCTCAAACACATTAAACTGAAGATTGTTAATGACTGTCTTATTTTCGTATGAAAATGAAATTTGATCAATTGACACGATTTTCTGATGGCATAACACTTTCTCACTATTCTCCATCTGTTTACCCCTGACTAAGAATGGTCCTACTCCCTTTATTGTAACGCGAGGACTAGGTTTTTCAAATTTTTGTCCATTATAGATATATAATCTTCGCCTGCATCTAGCTGTTCTTTCGAGAGACCCTCGAGCGGATTAAGTACTAATGTGTCTACTTTCGCATCTTTGGCTAACGTCTTTGCCAACTTATCCGAAACAAGCTCCTCGAAGAAAATATACTTCAACTTATGGTCTCTAATAAAAGCGTTGATTTGCTTTAGGTCCTGTGCCGTTGGCTCTGCGTCCGGAGATAATCCCATGATGGACATCTGAGTCAAGCCGTAGTCTCTACATAGATATGCAAAAGCATGATGAGATACAGCAATTTCTTTTTTAGCAGTCTGAGCAAGTTCCTTTTTATATCTAGCGTCTAAGTCCGTTAATTTAGCATAATATTTCTGATAGTTTTGCTCGTATGCATCCTTATGTGTTGGATCCGCTTCAATCAATGCTGTTTTAATATTATTAGCCATTTTCTGTGCATTTAACGGACTTAACCACGCATGAGGATCAAATTCTTCTTTTTTATCATCAGTTGTGATCAAATTAGCCCCTTTACTAGCTTCGACGACACGAACAGTCGATTTACTTGATAGACTTCCAAGAAAATCTTTGACCCAACCTTCAAAGCCTGCACCTTGATACACGAAGATTTGTGATCCAGACATATTCTTAATATCCCTGCTTTTAGGAGACCAATCATGAGGCTCAACACCAGCTGGGACAAGATTAATGACATTCACATAATCGCCGCCAATTTGCTTCGTGAAATCATATAAGGGATAAAAGCTAGTAACCACATTCACTTTTCCTTCTACTAATCCCGCTTTCGTGCTCCCACAGCCCGCAATACAAAAAGCAACAATCATCAATAAACCTATGTAGATAAATCGTTTAGCATGTCTTGTCATTTTTCGAACACCCACTCTAAATCGTAATTTTTTTTATTAACGATTTGATTATACGAGGTGGATTTATCGAAGTCAATATATCTAGGGTGGAAAGTCAAAAAAGCCAGCTGCTTTGTTCACAGCATGGCCATTTCTAAACTTGCTCAGTTATTTCTTAGAAATTACTAAAATTCAACAGGGTATTATTCTTCCTCGGAGGCTCCGGAATCGCCAGAATCATCAGACCCACCAGAGCTTTCTGAATCACCAGCGCCTTCTTCCGCCCCTTTTTCTTCTTTGGCTTTCTGTTTTTCCTCGCTGCTGCCTTTCGTGGGTTTGTCCGATTCTTCTTTTAGCTTTTTATAATGTTCTTCCGACTCTTTAATAAATTTAGCATCCTGCTCTTTTTGATATTCAATCACCTCGTTGAACATCTGATACTGTTTTTGCAGTTCTTGATCGATCACACTTTCTTTACTTTTCGCTTGTTCTTCTTTTTTAGCTTCTTGCTTTTTCTTCTCGCCTCCGCCGAACAACGAACAAGCAGTCAAAGTGATGATCAATATCGCTACGGTTATCCCTTTTCCTATACGCCTAATAAACATCTCATTCACTCCGTGGTTAGTTTCCTATAGCTTGCCCTTTGTTATCAAAAATACCCGAACGCCAAAGACCCAATCCCTGAAAGTTCAGGGATTGGGTACTTCGCGTTGAGGCTATTATTTCACGATCGCACCGTTCGGCATCGAATCCGGAACGGTCGCTAGCGTGAGCTGATCGCCGTGTGAAGCGGCGAGAATCATACCTTGGGACAGCTCGCCGCGCAGCTTGGCAGGCTTCAAATTCGTGACGCAAATGACCTTGCGTCCAACAAGATCATCGGGCGTGTAGAACTTCGCGATGCCCGAAACTACTTGGCGCTGCTCGTAGCCGAGATCAAGCTGCAGCTTGAGAAGCTTGTCGGCGCCTTTCACAGGCTCCGCTGAAATCACTTGTGCGACGCGCAGCTCCACCTTGGCGAAATCGTCGATACTGATTTCTTCCTTTGGCTCTGGCGCTGGTACAGCTTCAGTAGCAGCGGACGCGGTAGCTGCTATTGCTTTAGACTCCTCGGTGCTCGCAGAAGCACCGCCACCCATTGCCTCGACGATGAAGGCGACTTCTGCCGCTACGTCGAGTCTTGGGAACATTGGCTCACCCTTTTGCACCTTGGTACCAGAAGGGAGATGCCCGAAGGACTGTACGCTCTCCCACGCAGTCAAGCGCGGTAGATCTTCAGCAGCTAAACCAAGCTGCGCCCAGATCAGTTCCGGCGTCTTCGTCAAGAAAGGACGAAGAAGTACGGAAGATATACGTTGGGATTCCGCCAACACATACATGACAGAGCCAAGTGTTTCACGCTTTGCCTCATCCTTGACCATCGACCAAGGCTGTGTTTCGTCGATATATTTATTCGTCCGGCTAATCAACTGCCACACCGCGGAGAGCGCGATTGAAAACTCCATTCTCTCCATCGATTCCTCGTACTTAGCTACGGTTGTACGAACGGTCTCCAGAAGACTTTCGTCAAATTCAGTAGCGCCAGAAATATAGGCTGGGATTGTACCTGCAAAATACTTATCGATCATCACGATTGTACGATTCAATAAATTACCCAAATCATTCGCGAGATCATGATTCACACGCTCAATGAAGCTCTCTGGAGTAAATGTTCCGTCCGCTCCAAATGGTACTTCGCGCATGAGGTAATAGCGAAGAGCATCCAAACCATAACGGTCGATAAGCGTAACAGGATCCACAACATTGCCTTTTGACTTGGACATTTTGCCATCCTTCATGAGCAACCAGCCGTGCGCGAAAACCTTTTTGGGCAATGGCAAATCTAGTGCCATCAACATAATCGGCCAATAAATCGTATGGAAACGTACAATTTCCTTACTCATTAAGTGCACATCTGCCGGCCAATATGTCTTGAAAATTGTCTCATCGTCAGACCCATAGCCAAGCGCCGTAATATAATTGGAAAGCGCATCGATCCAAACATAAATAACATGCTTCGGATCACCAGGAACTTTGATTCCCCAGTCAAAGGTCGTTCTCGAAACAGCCAAATCCTCTAAGCCGGGCTTAATGAAGTTATTCAGCATCTCATTCTTACGAGATTCTGGCTGGATGAACTCAGGGTTTTCTTCATAGTATTGGACGAGACGATCCGCGTACTTACTCATCCGGAAGAAATACGTTTGTTCCTTCATTTTCTCTACAKGGCGTCCGCAATCGGGACATTTCCCATCGACTAGCTTACTCTCAAGGAAAAAGGATTCATCTGGAATACAGTACCAACCTTCATATTCGCCTAAATAAATATCCCCCTGATCAAGTAAACGCTGAAAAATCTTAGAAACTGCATCCTTATGACGATCCTCCGTCGTACGAATAAAATCATCATAGGAAATGTCCAGCTTCGCCCAAAGCTCTTTAATCCCTGAAACAATATTGTCTACAAATTCTTGGGGTGTCGTTCCTTTTTCTTGTGCTTTGCGCTCAATTTTCTGTCCATGCTCATCTGTACCTGTCAAATACCTAACATCATAACCTTGTAGTCTTTTGTAGCGCGCCATAGCGTCTCCAGCAACAGTCGAATACGCGTGGCCAATATGCAGCTTATCACTTGGATAATAAATCGGCGTGGTAATGTAAAATGTTTTTGATTGTTCGGACATGATTCATTCCTCCATTAGCGGATAGTAGAAAACACAAATAACCCTCATCCATCTTGGGACGAGAGTTGAACTCACGCGGTACCACCCAGGTTCCCCCGCATTTCACAAGCTCGGGGCTCAGTAAGTCTATTACGACTTGCCCATTAACGCTGGGACACGAGACCAGCTTACTCTCCGCCGTGGTTTGTGTAAATAGCGCTTGCTATACACACCCTGTGCTGAGAAGCTCGAAGGCCTATTCTCCGGGACCATATTCCAAACATTCTCCTATACCGGCTTTCACCTAACCCGGCTCTCTGTTCATAGGCATCCGATTGTACTTATCCGTTCATCGAAATCTACAATATTTAGCATCTTTAAGCACAATATATCGAAAAAAACAGCCGCATGTCAAGCGGACAGATTCCTCTAAATTAATTTATCTTCTTTGCGGGCACGTGGTCCACACCACCAGGGTGAAAAGGGTGGCATTTGCAGATTCGTTTCGCGGATAACCAAGAACCTTTCATAGGTCCGTGAACTTCTATCGCCTCTAGCGCATATTGCGAGCACGTTGGATAAAATCGGCATGTAGGTGGCTTCAGAGGCGAAATAAACCTCCGATAAAAATGGATGGGTGCTAGAACAACCCTTTTCATTAGTAATCTCCTAATTCTCAGTAAAGTAGTAACCTCTACTAACCATCTTGCCTGAAAATAGAAATCACGTCAAATACAACGATATTCCCACCCCTTTTCACACCTTCATAACTGAAAACACTTCAAAAACCTTGAATATAAATGAATGGACACAAAGGTTTTCATCAGCGATTTCTCACTTAGCTTGGGTACTTTAGATTCCATGTAGGTATTGAGATCAAACAGCTCCCACAAGTTTTCGTTAATTCTAGGCGTAGCAATCTTAGGTTTAATTGATTTAGAACGGGAAGCTTTCAATTTACGAAATGCCAGTAAACGACTTTCCTCAACCTTGCATGCAAAACAAATTTTTTGAAGCAATTGCTTTGCACTTCTATAGTTAATATGTAATAGCTCAGATAATCCATAAGCAGTAACTTCTGATCCTTGCTCAAATAAAGTCTGGATTGCTCTGAACCAGGTAAGTAAGGGTAGTTTAGATTTATGCATGATTGTACCAGCTGTAATAGAAACTTGCATTCTACACTCTTTGCACTCTAATAATTTGCGGGAACGAATTTGAAAAGCTTCATGGTGATCGCATCCAGGACAATGAAATCCATTTGACCAACGCAAGTTCATGAGAAAATCCTCACATGCCTCTTCAGTTTGACAAGATGAAGCTTTACTAGCGATTGATCCAAGATTCATCCCCTCTCACCCCCAAAATAAAAAATAGAACTTATGTTCTCATTTGATTATAACAAACAAATGTTCTCATGTAAACATTTTATTATAAATTTTCCAAGAAACCCCTACTTGGAGTTAGCCGATATATTCGGTTAAAAACAAATTCTGTTATACATACAAGTCGTAAAACTTCAACTATTTTCAAAAAACATGCTTCTGTATCTCTGTTGAAGTTTTGGCTGAATCGGACTTTGATTAGAAGTACCTACTTGGTGGTATTTAGTAGAAGTTAGCTTCGCGAAATCAATCCCAAAAGTTATACTCAGGGATATCTACTAGATTTCGATGAGACAGAACTCTCTAGAATCAGGATTCGGCAGGAGCTCCGGAGTGTGAAGATTGTGATAGGTTGGTTCAAGAGTGTACGACTTGTAGTTACCACATAATTTAGATTTTGACGAAGTAGGTACTAGGCGACGGTTATGGGTTGGGTTGGGTTGGGTTGGGTTGGGTTGGGTTGGGTATCAGGTGGTTCCTACATGGTGACATTAAGCTGGTTTGGGTTATAATGTTGAATGGAGATGAGATGAATCGAGGATTTCGGACATTTTTTATATTTTTTTGAATGAAGGAGTTTATTCGTTATGTTGATTGAGATATTTCAAGATTTAGTGTGTCCCTGGTGTCGGATTGGAAAGAAGAATTTGATGGATGCCTTAGCAGATTTTACAGCTGAACCTGTTGAGATTCACTATCGTGCTTATCAGCTTGATCCATCAACACCTGTGGATGGTGTGCCTTTTGAAACGCTGATGCGTAATAAATTTAAGGCTGATGAGAGTAAATTACAATCTATGCTCCAACAAGTAACTCAGGCTGGGCAAGCATCGGGTTTGAATTTTAATTTTTCTCAAGTAGAGAAAATGCCTAATACTCTAATAGCGCATCGACTCATTGCTATCACACCAGATGAGGTAAAAAAGCAGCTTGTAGATGTCTTGTTTAAGGCTTATTTCGAGGACGGAAAAGATATTGGTCACGTGGAATTCCTACTTGAAGCTGCGAGCCAACTTGATATGGATCCGCAGCAGACGCTCACTCGACTGAATGCCAAAGAAGGGTTGGAGCAGGTTGAAGATGATCTTGCTTTTGCCAGTCAGGCCGGCGTTACAGGTGTACCGTTTTTCGTTATTAACCGTAAGTATGCGCTAACAGGTGCTCAACCAGCGGCTACTTTTCTACAAGCTCTTCAGCAAATTAGTGCAGAGGGCTCGGACGAAGCTTGAACCCAAGATAATTAACGCCCGGCGTCTCCAATATGGGGAGTCGGGTTTTTATAAGCTGATAAAAATAGGAGATTTATGAATGACTACTTTACTTAAGGCACTTAAGCAGCTGCCTACTCGCGCAATGATTGTAATTCTACCTTTTGTTCTGATGTGTATGGTTGAATATTTGGAGAGGGGCTCTTATAAGGAGCTTCATCATTGGATCACGTCTTATCCATTAGCCATGGTACTTGCTTATTTCGTAGTCGGTGCTTTGTATTTGTTCCTTATTGCTGTGACTGGTCGTACCCGGCTTTCGTTTTGGCTCCTTTGTGTCGTTTTATTGCCACTAGGGGCTATTAGCGGCAGTAAATTAAAGGCGATAGGTTCGCCTTATTATCCATGGGATCTTTATTTTAATAATCAACTTATGGAGTATAAGAAGTTTTTAAGCGGCTATTTAAATAATTCTATTATTGGCTATATGTTGCTTTTTCTGGTCGTTGTGGCTTGTCTGTTTCATCTCATTTTACGCAAGCGTAAAATCCGGTTCAACTGGATCGAACGCAGTGTTTACGGTGTAATCGCTATTGTTTTGGCGACAAGTTTGTACTGGGATAAACCAATTGCATTCACAAAAATATATGGAGTGTACACGGTACCATGGGACCAAACGATTACTTACGATGAGAACGGTTATTTGTACTCTTCGGTTCAGATGCTTAACTTTTTGAATGTCGAGAAGCCTGATGGATATAGTAAAAAAGCAATCACAACCCTGCTGGAACAAATCCCTGAAAAACCAGCTATAAGTGAGAAAAAACCGAATATTATTGTTTTGTTGGGGGAGTCATTTTTCGATCCAACTCTTATGAAAAACGTAACATTCAGTCGCGACCCTATCCCTCATTTGCATGAGTTGCAGAAAAAATTCACTAGCGGAAAGATGTTATCTCCCCAATTCGGAGGAAGCACGGCCAATGTTGAGTTTGAAGTACTGTCGGGGAACTCGATGCGTTTTTTTGGGAAATCACCTGATAAAATCATTCCCTATATTGAATATATGAATCACGGTGTAGACTCCTTAGCGAGCATTACGACTAGACAAGGATACACAGCAACTGCGATTAATCCGTTTTTTAGCTATTTCTTTGATAGTAGAAAGGTATATAAGCATTTCGGTTTTTCGAGATTTATTGCGAGTGAGTATTTCCCAAATGATTTCTCAGGACCAAACTATGCTGATCATGCTGTTGTGAACAAAATTATTGAGGAAACCGAAAAAAGTACAGGACCTGATTTTGTATTTGCCAATACGATGGAAAATCATCATCCTTACCCTCCTGATAAGTTTAGCAAGAATACGATTAAAGTAACTGGTGATATTTCGACTGAATCAAAAAGCATTCTCGAAACGTATGCACAAGGTATCACAGCAACGGATCAGGCTCTTCAATCTCTTGTTGATTACTATTCAAAAAAGTCCGAGCCGACGATCATCTTATTTTTCGGAGACCACTTCCCCTTTTTTGAGGAAGATTATAAAGTCTATCGCGATGCTAAGTATGTGTTACCTGATGATCCTGATTTGTATACGAAGACACATTATACGCCTTTTGTAATCTGGAATAACTTCATTCCTGCCGATCAAGAGAAGCTGAATCTGACCTCCAGTCCATCTTTCTTAGGTCCGATGTTATTGCATTTGGCTAGTGTAAAAGGTAGTTACTACACGGATTATTTATATGAATTGTCAAAGAAAATACCAGTAATCCCGCCTCAAGATATGTGGTCGAAATTTAACATTCAGGAAAGCGATCTCGCTGATTATAAGAAGATGCAGTATGATAATCTCTTTGGAGGCCGTTATGGCTATCAAGCCAAAGGCTACAAAGATACGATCGTTCAGCCATCGTACACACTGGGTTACGGTGATCCTGTGATTTCGAAGGTCACGGTGACTGACGATAAAATTTTGGTAACAGGATCTCCTTTCTTCTCCTCCTGTAATGTCTATATTGATGGGACGGAAGTCAAATCTAATTTCGATGGAAAAGATACACTTTATGTGGATATAGCATCTAATCCAGCACTAGAAACAAGTACACCCCATCAAGTTGAAGTACGTGTGTATGATGATAAAAAGATGAAAATCGGTCAATCCAACCTTTATCCGTTGCCATCGTCATGACAAAAGCCCCCAATGAATAGGATGAAGCATATCCTACTCTTAGGGGGCTTTTGTGTGGTGATGACCATTCCACCAGCTCATGTTCATTTCTTCACGACAGTAACTTCGGAAGAATTAGGGCACCATCAGCTTTTACGTCTGTACACATTCAGTGTGAATGGGACATCTTATGATCAGCATGTCCACCAATACCAAGGCATTTCTGGGATTAAGTATGGTCATTATCATGCTTTTTATGGCGTTACTGGACCACCTATTGCATTAGCTAATGGTGCACACATTCATTTTCTTCAAGGTGTTGTGGATCTTAACTTATACAACACGGGAAGAAGAGGTGCTCTGGCTAAATCTGCTGAGATTGAAGGCATTATTCTACAACTGCATCAGCATAGTTATCAAGGTTATTCATCGGTTGGCTTTGGTTATGAACCTTGGTAACTTAAATTTTTTCAATATGAATGGCCCAATTGAATGTAAAGGTCGCGCCCGGCTCTAAACCTTGAGCACCTGAGATTTCAGCTGGAAATGATTCATTGAATACGTTCATGATACTTGTATAAGGTTCAAGCGAAACTGCTTGCGTCCATGGCGCTGTGAAAAGCACATGGATCGGAAACTGATCTCCCATGTCATAAATAAGCTTTGCACCCCGAGCTTCGTATGCTAGCTCGCATACTTGCGGTCCTGGCGCGATGCTCAGCATCTGTGAGCCGCCAGGGTAGCCAGGCAGCGATGAAACAGTCGCGCCCTTCTGTAAGGCCGCTGTGAGCGCTGTCGGCACAGGTTCACCTGCCGCATACCCACCCGCGGTAAGCGGCCATTCTGCCGCCGCGGGAATGGTTACCCGCACGCGGTCAGCTTCGCCCTCCGCGAACGCGAAGTACGGGTGAAAGCCAAGAGACAGCGGCATGGCATCGCCGCCTCGATTGGCTATTTCACCGCTGAGCGACAGCGTACCGTCCTTCAGACGGTACGTGAAGCGGAAGCATGCGGCGTGTGGGAAATACGCCAGCATGTCCGGGGTCTCCGCGATGTCAAACTCCGCGGAGACATAAGCCCCGCCAGCTGCGTCCGCGCCGCTGGCAACGACCTTCCACGGCCGCTCGCGCAGCTGGCCGTGGGCGTGATCAGGCTCCCGATTAGCCGGGAGCCGGTATTCGCGGCCACCGAAGGTGAATGCCGCATTTTGGACTCGCCCCGGCGGGAACAGAATGGGCACGCCGTAGCGTGAAGAATTGACGCGAAGCTCCGACAAGTCGTCAGGCTTCGCGATGTAGCTGTGGTTCCGCACATCGAAGCGGAACAGGTGCAGTCCCACGGCCGGAATAATTTCGGCAACGGCTTCTGCTTGGTGGTCGACGAGTCTTAGCGTCGACTCCCCTTCCCATTCACTATGTATTAGTTCATACTGGCTCACTGATGAATCCTCCTAGTTTTTGCTTTGATTAATAAAAACATAACCTGTTTGGTTAAAACGATAACGGGTTTGATAATAGTTATAAATCATTATGATGCCGAGCACAAGAATAATGCTCGTAATTAGACTTCCCTCTGCTCCAAAGGCTCCTCCAGAAATAACGATTGCGCCATTTGTTTCTGTCGTTATAAGTGATGACATTGGGATACCTGAAACATCAAAACCAAATAGACACCCTTGCATGAAATTCCATGATAAGTGCAATCCAACAGGCATCCATAGACTACCCGTGTACTCACGGCACAAGCCCATCAAAAGTCCTGCCAAAAGAATATTGATAAAGGGAAACGGCGTATGCCACATTCCCGGATTAAAGCTATGCATCAAAGTGAAAACAATCGTCGACACCCCAACGGCTATTTTAGGCCCAAATCGATTTCTTACCAAGCCTTGTAAATACCCTCGTGTAAAAAGTTCTTCGTTGAGCGCTACGCCAATAAAGAGAAGAAAACTTCCTCCAATCGCATACCCCTTCGACAGACTCCATTCCACATTAACAATGTCGATGCCTCCGAATAACCATATCCCAGCGCTGCTGATGGTTATTAGTACGACTCCCCAGGCGAAGCCTTCTCCGAAACGACGGCCAAATTGAACGGTATTCAGCCCTAAAGCCCATCCTTTTTTTCTCTCGAATATAAAGAAACCCAAATAAACACCACTGATGAAGCCTGCAATTTGTGCCCATAACGACGCTTTAATAAACAAGGAATCACTCGTAACAGCCTCCATGCTTACAATGAGTTCAGGTTTTAACTTGACTACAATGACAGCTGCAGCAATAGATAAAATTACTGTAATGACGATGATGAAAATGAGGGTTAACAATACTTTGCCCACGATCTGGAGGATTGGGAAGGTTCTTTTCTTCTTCACTTCGATATCTCTTCACTCCTTTCATAAACAAAATATTCGAGAAGAATTGACCAAATCCTGCCATTTTTAAAAAAGGAAACTCTTGTGCAAACGATTACGCCATGCCACAATAAGACTAACATTACGACTCGATTGACGGAGGAGCACATGCTTTTTGTCCTATTTGCACTTTGGTTCATCGCATCAGGTCTTCTTATAGTAGACCCCAGTTCGCGGACGATGCGCTGGATGAGCGCAGTCGCTTTTACTGGTGGTAGTGGCGCTTTAGCGGCCGTTATATCCGCAGATGTTATCCCATATTTCCAACAAACAGTGCCAAATCCTTCGCTGAGTTCCATACTTTATCGTGTAATGAGCATCTGCTCATTACTTTCCTATTATGGCTTACCCTACTCTTTTGCGATGCTATCACTGGCTTATCATTCAGCTTGGCAAAAGCCTCTCTTGCGAACTTGGTTACCTCTTGGACTACTAATACCGCCAATCGCTTGTCTAATTTTATTACCAGGGTACACCGAAGAAATGCCAATTGATTTCCGCGTCGTCGCAACATGGGCGTTCCCGTACATCCTTATTGGATCCGTGCTGATTGTACTCAAAAAAGAACATCTCCCTGCCATGAAGCGAACTCATTTGTTCACATGTCTTGCACTGCTCCCGCCAATTCTTTGTGTTGGCATTCTCAATTATGTTATGCCTAGCTTTGGCTTCTATCGATTGTGGATCTATCACGTGTGGATTTTGGCTTTTGTGGTGCCTTTTTTTGTATTTACGTTTTTCAAATACGGATTTCTCGGCATCCGGCTGCTCATTGAGCGGCGCAAGCTGGATTCCACGCTCCGCGCGATTACATCCGGTACGGCCATTCTCAACCATGCGATTAAAAATGATGTCGGCAAAATGCGTTTATTTTTGGAGAAAATGAATCAACACGCCATAGACACTGGGCAAACTGAGCTCACCCAGGACATTCATGTCGTAATGAACGCATCTAGACACATTCAAGATATGATTAGTCGCGTACATGAACAAACACAAGAGCTTCCTCTGCGTGTTTCACAGGTGGACGTCCGTCAGCTGATTCTTGATGTCATGGAGCCCCTCGAGGCTTCCCTAGGCACGATTCAAGTGCAGCTAGAGCTACCCGATAGCCTTGAGCTTCCGCTTGATCAAATCCAAGTCGCAGAAACATTAACGAACATCCTAATGAATGCCATCGAAGCAATGAGCAGCGGCGGAGTACTATCAATTAAAGCTTTTTCAAGCAAAAAAAAGTTCATTCTTGAAATCAAAGATACAGGGATGGGGATGGACAAATCCGTCCTCAAGCAGGCTGTTGAACCTTTCTATACGACCAAGAGCGGCAAGCGGAATAACTTTGGTCTCGGTCTCGCCTATTGCTACAGTGTCATGAAAAAACACGGAGGAAGCTTGGAAATTAGCAGTGAACCTGGTAAAGGTACAAGTGTTTATTTAACATTTCCGGGATAGAGAAAGAGAAACAGAAAAGGGGAAGTTACGGTATGGAAACGATTCGCATACTCATCGTGGAAGATGATCTTGATTGGCTGCGCGGTCTCACCAATTATTTAAATCGTCAGGGGGATATGACTGTCGTGGAGAGCCGATCTACAGCAGAAGATGCACAGTCTTTATTTATACAGTCAGCACCTTCTGCCGATGTCGTACTCATGGATATTATGCTGCAAAATGAACCTGCTGGCATCGGACTAGCGGAGCAAGCCTTTCTGTCATGGGGCGCTAAAGTTATCATGCTCACCTCGATGGAGGAAAAGGATTTTATTTTCCGTTCCTTCCAAGCAGGCGCAATCGACTATCAAATTAAGTCGCGTTTCGAGGAGCTCCCAGGTATTATTCGAGCGGCACATGCACGCCAATCCACGATTAATGCCGCAGTTGCTGAACAGATGCGTGAGGAATTCCGCAGACTCAAACGGCTGGAGCAGCAATTCAAGATCAAAGAGGTGCGGGATCTGATCACGCCAACAGAGCTTCAAGTCCTTGATATGATAGATCAAGGACATACCCAGACGGAAATTGCGAATAGATTCTTCATTTCGTTACGAACCGTGAAAATTCATGTGGGTCATATTTTGAAAAAGCTAGGAAGTCCGAGCAGCAAGGAAGCCGCTCAGCAGCTAAGAAATTTAGGTTTTTTTGAGCGAGGTCATTCTAATAAGGAAAAGGGAAATGAGAACGAGAAATCCGACTAGTGGATATCTCGTTTCTTAAATCTTCCACCTTTGACATCATGGATATTGCCTACAGCAAGAAATGCTTTGGGATCCAGTCCATCCACGATGGATTTCAGCTTGGCTTCTTCCAAACGTGTAATCACACAGAAGATGACCTTCTTGTTATCCCCAGAGAAACCTCCCTCTCCTTCTAAATAAGTAACGCCGCGCCCCAATCGATCCAGGATCGCTTCTCCAATTTCTCTAAAGTTGTCGCTTATTATCCACACGGACTTCGACTCATCGAAACCTTCGATCGTGACATCAATCATTTTATAAGCAATAAAATAGGCAATTAACGAGTACATCGCGCGGTCCCACGTGTAGACAAACCCTGCACTTCCAAGAATAAATAAGTTGAAGAACATGACGATCTCGCCGACGGAAAAAGGTATTTTCTTCGAAACGAGAATTGCGATGATTTCGGTTCCGTCCAAAGAGCCTCCGAAGCGAATCACCATCCCCACACCAATGCCAAGAATAATCCCGCCAAATACCGCGGCTAACAGCGGATCGTTCGTCAGCTCTTTCACAGGATGCAGCAAGGCCGTGCCTGTCGACATCACCAAAATAGCGAAGAGCGTAGATAATGCGAAGGTTTTACCAATCAATTTATACCCGATGAATAGGAAAGGAATATTTAATAATGTCAAGAACACCCCGATTGGCCCTTGCGTCAAGTAAGATAAAATAATTGAAACCCCCGTAATGCCCCCATCAATAATTCGATTTGGTATTAAGAAAATTTCTAACCCTACTGACATCAACACTGCTCCTATGAATAAGAACAATCCGCGTCGAAAAAACGCACTTTTTGTCATTTTCCGATGTTGAAGGTGCATAGCAGCTTCTCTCTTTAGTTGCATTTGTTCTTTTGCCATAATCGAGTCCCCTCCTATCTTGTCTTCTCTTTATAAGTATTCTTGATATAACCACCTTTTTCCTGCCTTCTATCATTATTTCATAGAGATACCATCGAATAATGTCGAAATGCATGGTATAATATCATTTGTTCCAATGCCTTTTAATTTATTCGTACAGGAGAATCTATGAAACCATACATTGAACGTTTTTTAATGGTCATTCGACCAAGACTGCCACTTTTACTTCTTGCAGTCATCCCTGTTCTGATCATGGAAATTTTGAGCCGCGGGAACTATATTGAAATGATGACATGGAGCTTCAAGCATGTTCTCGAGCTTCTTTTCAATGAATGGATCGTTGTAAGCCTGCTGTTGGTATTCATTGCAATCATTGGGCGTACTCGAATCGCTTATTGGGTGATTTCCGGGTTTCTCATTATCTTAGCCCTCATTAGCGGCGTAAAGCTCAAAATCTTAGGCGTGCCTTTAACGCCTTGGGACTTAGTTGTAGCGGGCGAAGCCTCCGATATGGTGAAATATTTATCCAACATTTTGACACTCAATGTGTTATCAGTGATTCTCCTATTCCTTGTCGGCAGTTACTTCATCCTTTACCGTACAACCATGTTTATTAAAAAAGTAGCTTTAAAAGAACGAGGAATTCTAGCTGGTATTGGTTTAGTGATGTTTTTGGCCGTTTACACGGACCTTCCTTTACCAGTTCAAAAGTGGTTCGGGATTGAAGCTGCTGTTTGGAATCAAGTTCAGAACACCAAAACCAATGGGTATGCGCTAGCAACCGTATTGAATACAAAAGCAATGTTCTCTGATAGCCACGAAGGATATGATGATAAAGCGGTTGATGCCATCGTAAATGCTTCTCCTACGCCGCCTATCAAAGCCGGTGATTCAACAACACCGCAGATTAAACCAAATGTCATTGTCGTTTTAAGCGAAGCTTTCTGGGATCCGACCATTATCCCGGGTGCGAAGTTCAGCAAAGATCCGATCCCATTCTTCCACAAGCTACAGAAGGAAGGAACGAGCGGAACGATGCTTTCACCACAATATGGCGGTGGAACAGCCAATGTTGAATTCGAGGTCCTTACTGGGAACACAATGCGTTTCTTACCGCAAGGATCCATTGCTTATAATCAATATATTTCAAATGAAGTCGATTCATTAGCAAGTATTTATGCTCGTCAGGGTTATACGTCAACAGCCATTAGTCCTTTTTATAATTGGTATTTCAACAGTAATAAAATCTATCAAGACTTCGGGTTTTCCAAATATATTCCGATTGAATATTTCAAACCGACGTATTCGGGCCCCTATATCGCAGATAGCGAAGTTGCTGCTAACATTATTCATGCGACTGAGCAAAGTGCAGGCTCTGATTTCGTCTTTGCGAATACGATGGAAAATCACTTCCATTTCTACCCTGGTAAGTTCCCGAAAAACACCTTTGATGTAACGGGCAACTTCTCCCCATCTTCGATTGGGATGCTTGAGACACTTGCACAAGGTATTAATGGCTCGGATAATATGTTGAAGGAATTAGTGGAATACTACGAGAAAAAAGGCGAGCCAACGATTATTGCCTTCTGGGGAGATCACCTTCCAGCGCTAGGTGATGATTATGCAACTTATATTGATACGAAGTATATTAGCGGCAAAGACGACCCTGATTTCTTGAAAAAAATGTACAGCGTTCCGCTGGTCGTGTGGAACAATTTCGACACAGTGCGCAAAGACAATTTGAATATTAGCCCTTCCTTCTTGGGACCCTATCTGATCGAATTATCGAAACAGCAAGGCAATTATTATACAAACTTCTTAACTGATCTAGCTAAAAAGTATCCTGTTATCCCTCCAAAAGATCATTTTGCTGAAATGAACATTAAGGAAGAGGATTTGAAGGATTACGAAACATTGCAATATGATATTCTTTTCGGAGATCGACATGCTTACAAGAATTATCTAACACCGATCATTGATCCTAAATACATGCTCGGCTTCGGGCCTATTAGCTTAGATAAAGTAGAAGCAGATTCGCAAGATATTTCAGGACGTGACAAAGTAACATTAACGGTAACAGGTAGTAATCTACCACCACTTGGCTATGTAAGCTTGAACGGGAAAGCGATTCCTACTACGTGGAAAGATGAGCATACGGTTACGGCCTTGGTTGAAGGTCCATTACTCAAAACAGGCCTTTGGGACATCCAAGTAAACGTGAAGGACTCCAAAGAAACGATTGTAGGCAAGTCCAATTCCATATCCATTGATATTGGCGGACGTTAAACAGTATACTGAAGCCCTTTATTCTCGTTCCGAGGATAGGGGGCTTTTCCATTTCACAGCTATGTCGCGGAAAATCGCACAATAAAAAAGCTCACCCCACGTGGGATGAGCTTTTCCTGTATTTAACCTACATAGATTACAAATTAATGATCTTTCCTGTAGCTTCGGATTCGAACGCTGCAAGGATAACTATCAATGCACGGTAGCCCTCTTCGCCTGAAATGCGAGGCGCTTGATTATTAAGAATGCATGTTACGAACTCGTCGATAACACCGCTAGATGTTTGTTTCTCATTCGTTGCTACTCGACCGACTTTATAACGCTCAACTGTGCCGTCACGAAGCTCAACGATTACTTGATCGTTAGGATCTGTGTCGATTTTGATAACGCCATTCTCACACCACAGAACTGTGGAATTATCTTGGCCCTTGTAGTACGTCCAGCTAGCTACTAGGGAACCCGTTGCGCCGCTTTTCATACGCAGCAAGCAAGTAGCATTATCGTCAACGTCTGTACCATCTTTGTGGAGCGTACCAACGAAAGCAGCTACCTGAGCAACCTCGTCATCTAGCAACCAACGGATCAGGTCGGACTTGTGAACGCCAAGATCGCCCATTGCGCCCATAATGGCTTCTTCCTTACGGAAGAACCAACTCTCACGACCATCAACGCTCCAGCCTTCAGGACCTGGATGACCAAAGGATGTACGGAATGTAAGAACCTTCCCGAGCTTACCTGTTTCCAAAACTTCTTTTGCTTTCACGTGCGGAGGCATCAGGCGTTGGTTGTGACCAACCATCAAGAATACGCCATTTTTCTTCGCAGCATCAATCATCGCCTCGGATTCAGCAGCTGTTGTAGCCATTGGCTTCTCAACAAGCACATGCGCGCCTGCGTTTGCCGCAGCGATTGAAATTTCAGCGTGAAGGTAATTCGGTGTGCATACGCTAACCGCGTCAACTTTCTCTGCTTTCAACATGTCAACGTAGTTACTATAAGCTTTACCGCCATGAAGCTGTGCATAGTGCTCTGCTCTTTCAATGATCGGATCTACGAATGCAACTAGCTCCACATTTGAATTTGATGCGTATTCTGGAATATGTCTATGTTTGGATATAGAACCACAGCCAATAACGGCTACTTTAATTTTACTCATATGATAAATGCTCCTTCGACTATAAAAATAATGAATTAGTTATGAACGTTCAGGTAATGCTCTTTCACCCAGTTAAAGCTGTTCTCGATGCTAGTTAAAGGTGCCTTCTGGCAGTTGTCTTGTTCAACAATAAGCCATTCTACACCTGCTTGCTCTGCAGCAACGATCACTTTATCAAGAGGAACATCGCCAAGGCCTAGCTCCAAAGTAACTAGTTTACCTTCAGAATCCTTCGTGAAATCTTTGAAATGAACTAAAGGAAGACGTCCTGCATATTTAGCGATGTAAGCAAGTGGGTCTTGACCAGCGAATTGAACCCAACAAACGTCCATTTCGACTTTAATCGCATCATTATTCGCATACATCGCGTCGAAAACAAACTCATCTTCTACTTTGTAATGGAATTCAAAGTCATGGTTGTGATAGAGGAATTGCAAGCCTTGTTTTTGCGTCTCAACAGCTAGTGCCTGACACTCAGCAATTAGCGCTTTCCATTGATCAACGGACTCACGCTCTTCAGCGTTAACATAAGGGCAAATCGCATATGTAGCACCAATCGTTTTCAAGTAATCGATCTCACCTTGAAAATCATCACGGAATTTTTGCAAGCTTACATGGCTTCCGAAAGCTTTCAATCCAAGCTCATCAAGCAGCCCTTTCAACTTGTCAGCAGGCATGTCATAATAGCCAGCAAACTCAACGCCTTCATATCCTAACTTCGCAACGTGGCGAAGTGTACCTTCCATATCACGTGCCATATCATCTCTCAATGTGTACAATTGAAGACCAATTCCTAAACGTCCCATTTGTTCTCCTCTTTTCTCTTAGTAAAATCGATAATGTTAACCATGGCTTAAGTATAATTGAGATTGGCCTATTATGACCATTCACGATATAATTAAAACATCTCTTATTTGGCTACGAAAGGCGATAATTCATGAAAGCTGAACTATTAACTTGTGGTTATTCTTTTCACATGGATCCGTTTTACAACAGTGCGAAATCCGGACTTCAATCTTATCTTTTTCGATTGCAAACAGAAGGAACCTGCGAAGCGCTTGTCGACGGACGCATGACAACCATAGAAGCCGGTCACTTACTCCTATTTAAGCCGGGTGATCCTTATGAACTGCGTATTGAGAATGCGCTCACGCATACGGACAGCAAAATCGCCAGTGGTGATTACTATTTATTTTGTAAAGGAGACTGGATTGATGCCTGGTGGAAGCGCAATACCAAACCAACCTGTATGCGGATTGACCTCGACCCTCGATTGATCTCGCTATGGCGTCAATTAAGTCTGGAGAAGCGCAGAATGGAGGACGAGAATGCCGAGCTCAGCGGTTATTTACTCCAAGCCCTATGCCTGTATCTCGAACGTGCGGCTACAGAAACCGTCTCCTTGCAAGGTCGTCCTTTCACAGGCACACGGATGAAACGATTTATTGAAGCACATGCTACAGCTGTATTCAAAATCGAAGATGTCGCAGACCACGTAGGACTTAGTATCTCCCGTGCTGTTCATTTATTCAAAGAATATTTTGGTAAAACCATGATCCAATACGCTACAGAAGTACGCTTATCTAGCGCGGTGGAGCGCATGCATGATAGCTCAATGTCCTTGGAACAAATAGCGCTGAGCTGCGGTTTTGGCTCTTATCCGTATTTTCATCGTGCATTTAAACAACGCTTCGGGACTTCTCCCAAAGCCTATCGACAAAACATGCAGCATTCCTAGCCTATGTGTTTAGATTAAATTCACACAATATTCAATATTCCCAGCAATAGTATGAAACAATTTCACCCGCTAAATCGTATTATCTATATACGAAAATACATAGCAATCTCTTATTTGTCTTAGAATTGTAAAACAATTTTAAGGTTCTATTAATAATAATCCGATATGCTAGTACTATATCCAATTCTTAGGATGGTGGAAATCATGAAAATGTTTATAACGATTCATAACAAACCAGTACCCGTATACTCCGATGAGAAAAATAAAAAGAAATTCAATCTACTGAAGTCTGCCCTTGAGGCCAAAGTAACCAAAGGAAGAGCTACCCTCAAGAAATGCCTGGACTCCATCATTAGCATCGAGATTGTCGGGTGCGAAGCGATCCTTCATTCATTGAATGAACGAGATTCGCTGGCACTTTCACTTTATTAGAAAAAAAGCCTGAAATCCGTCATCAGTGGATTTCAGGCTTTTTTTATCATAAGTACTTTTGCTCCGCTATGTTAAGGTGATGCTGTGCATGCCCAGCGATCACATACGCAATGGCGCGGGCTGAAATAGCGAACGTATTCGCAGTTCCTGAACGTGTCCAGGCTGTGTCTGAGATCGTCGGCAAGAGCGCCAAAGTAGCCTGTCGTACCGCTTGGAAATCCTTAACCAAATCCGTTACTGACACTTCGTCGAAAGTCGTATTGGCAATGAAAATATCCTGATCAAAACCAGGTAAATCCGTCGTATCTCCGCGGGCTATACGAAGCAGCCTATAGCTCATGATGCGTTCCGTATCCGTAATATGAGCCAAAACTTCCTTCAGACTCCACTTTCCAGGTGCATAGCGGGTTAATAGTTGATCCTCACTAAGACTTGAGAATAAGGCTACGAGGGCTTTTTCCTGAGTGTTTAAAATGGAAACATAATCTCCATCGGGTACCAGCCCGATATACCCCGTGTAGAATGATGAATATTCGTCGTGACTTGGACGTTGCAGCATGTTGATTCGTCTCCCTTCCCCACTTACGAAAATGATTTGAATCTCACTATCATATCGCAATTGGCTCCAAAAATGAATATGCTTATGGGATTCCCTTTGCGAATTTTCAAGCTTCGCCTACCATCGCGTATATCGCTTAAATCGATTTTCTGTGGTATGTACAAGTATTCTGTTTGCAAATAACAAAGAAGCTTAATCGTCCTACGCTTTTTTTCCATGAGTCGGTTGTTGTAGATACCACAGAATATATGTTTCGTCGGAACACGATGCCAATAAATAGGTGCAATTTCAACTTCAAAACCCCCACTCTTCTACAAAGGAAAGTGGGGGTTTTGAAGTTGGATTACTGCTGTTTGGCCTCAAGCAGCCAGATTTTGCTCTGGAAGTCGCCATGGAGTCCAGCGACAGGAAGACCGGCGTATAACAAATGATCGCCGGGGAAAAGCCCTTCCGACCCTTCGATTTGATAATCGAAGTCAGGGTTAAGACCCTTGAGACGCAAAGTCTTCAGCGGCGCATAAGGCTCAGCAAGCACACGGACGAAAACGACCATTGCTTGTGTCTTGTCCTCGGAGACAATCATCCACGCGGTGTCGTTCCCCTCGAACGGGCTCAACAAGCGATACATATAGCCAAATTGGACAAGAGGTCGAATTTGTTTGTAATCAGCAACTTGGCGTTTGACGAGTTCCTTTTCTTCATCCGTGAACTTCGTCAGATCCAACTCGTAGCCGAAATTACCAGACATAGCCACATGGCCGCGGGTTTCCAAGGACGTTATGCGATGCACTTGATGATTGGGCACTGCTGATACATGTGAGCCCATGGAGCTAACTGGGTACACGATGCTAGTCCCATATTGGATTTTCAAACGGCAAACAGCATCCGTGTTATCGCTCGTCCAAGTTTGCGGCATGTAATGCAGAATACCTGGGTCGAAACGGCCGCCGCCGCCAGAGCAGCGTTCAAACAAGATATGCGGATATTCGCTTGTAATAGCTTCCATTACGCGATACAGGCCAAGCATGTAACGATGTGCCGTCATCCGCATGAGAATAATCAACGCTCATACTTAACGCACGCAGCAGCTTGAGATCAGCTCTACCTTCGTTAACGAAACGGACGGAACGCGTAATTGCCGCATGATTGACGAAAATCGTATAGGACAGAATCGCACGCAAACCAGCTACTATGTCAACTAGCTCAATTTCTAGTGTTTCTGCTTCATGATCATCTTCTACATACGTTGATGGTAAGCCCTCTAGTACAGGCTTTCCTTGCACAATACGATAGCTGTCATAGACAAGCTCAGTTATTGTAGACCCATTTGGAAGCGCCACTTGATAGGCGGGCTCGCGGAAATCGCTTGTCCCATATGCCGGATATTCTTGAGGTAGTGTATCGAAAGAGATCATTCTATCTTCTTTAACAGGATTCGGACTAAATGAAGCACGTTCCGTATATTGAATAACGGTGCCGAGTTGACCAGATCTAATAGGGCGGCCCCAGTAAACATCAGCTGGGTACGAATTGTTAATAAGCTGAATCACATAGCTCATATGCTTATTGTGTATATGGAATATACCTTGTGCAGGTTCAAAAGTAATCGACATTATAAATCCCTCCTATCGTCTATTATCGTATCCTAAGGGAAACAAAACTATGGAGAATTACACCTACATATGGAGGAATGTCGTTTTTTCCACACAAAATAGAGCCCTGACTATGTGCAGTCAAGGCTCTATTTCCGTGCATTCCACTAGATTAGCCGTATTTATATGTCATGCCATGCCCGCCCTTAGGGTACACCCAGTCAATATTGTACGAAGGACATGCTATACGACACGTACCGCATTCAATACAATTTTCAAATGCAACCGTCGTTATTTTGAGCTTCTTTTCCCACTCATACACATCCGAAGGACAGAAATAATTGCAGTCTTTGGTTACACAATTCAAGCAAGTTTGTTTGTCCTTGATCACGAGGTGCGATTTATCATCGCATTTGTAACGAATGGTAAACAGTTTATCTGAAATATCACTTTGGCTCATCCGTTCATCGCCCTCCATCCCTTGTAGCCCAGCTTCATCAAGTTTACTGTACCGCCTGCGGCATTTTTGATAAGCTTCATGGCCATTTTTTGCTTCTCAGCTTTCGTAATTCCATCCACGAGGAACATGTTATAGGCGGCTTCATTGACGGCACGAGGCAACCTATCAAACAATAATTCTGGATCCTGTTCTTTCAAAAATTGGTGCATACCTTTGTACTTCTGCAAATCCTTGTGGACAAAAGAAGCTCGAATTTTGTTATCGTAGAGATGCATAGTAGGGGCTGAGAAATCCCCGCGTGCTTTCGCTTCGATAATCGCTTCCCCAGCAAGACGACCTGAGGTCATTGCCAGATTCGTCCCCTCGCGGTGGACAAAGTTGATTAATTGCGCGGCATCGCCGCAAACACACCAACCATCACCGGATAAGGTAGGAATCGAGTGAAACCCGCCCTCGGGAATCAGATGACCGGAGTATTCCTTGGTCTCCCCGCCTTGAATGAGTTTCCGAATCATCGGATGCTGTTTGACGGCATCGAGCACAGCGTAAGGCTTCACCTTTTTATCCCGCAAATGGTTCACCATAACACCGACCCCTAACGAGATCGTTTCTTTATTCGTGTACAGGAAGCCCATGCCCGCCATGCCGAGCGAGGTTTCGCCCATAAATTCAATGGTGACCCCTTCGTCACCCTCAAGACCAAAGCGGTCCTCAATTTTCTCCCGTGGCAGCGCAATTACTTCTTTTACCGCCAAAGACACCTCATCCGGCATCCATTCCTTATGAATCCCCATCGCTTTACCGAGCAAAGAGTTAACGCCATCGGCAATGACGACCACGTCCGCATACAAATCACCATCATCCCGGTCCGTTCTGACGCCTACAACCTTGTTACCTTCACGAATGACGTCCAGCGCCACGGTTTCGTATATCGGAATGGCACCCGCCGCTACGGCTTTTTCAGCGAACCACTGATCGAATTTGACCCTCAAACCTGTGAAGCAGTTATACGGTTCCTTATAGGCTTCATTCCGATGGCCGAAGGTGACCATGGACTCTTTGCCCATCATCCAGAGCCGCTGCTCAACAATGTAGCGCTCCATCGGAAAGTTCTTCTCTGTCCAAAACTCAGGAACAAGCTCTTCAATTTGCTTCCGATAGAGGACGCCTCCGAAAATGTTCTTGGCCCCTGGAAACTCACCTCTTTCGAGAAGTACAACAGATAAACCAGCTCGCGCCATGGTCAGGGCTGCTGCTGCTCCAGCTGGACCTCCGCCTACGACGATTGCGTCGAATTTTTCGTTCATTTCGCTTCACTCCTCTCTCGGTCTTCGATTGCCTCTGACTGCGTCTGTGTGGTGGATATCGAGGCATCAACCGATGGCGGGTGAATGCCGAAAAGCGTACGACGTTTCCTGAATTCCTCCGTGATGGCGGGGACAATTTTAAACAGATCGCCAACAAGGCCATAATGGGCAAATTGGAAAATTGGCGCCTTCTCATCCTTGTTGATCGCGACGACCACATCGGCATGGCTCATGCCGACCGTATGCTGCACCGCGCCGGAGATGCCGATGGCGAAGTATAGCTTTGGCCGCACCGTGGCGCCCGTCTGCCCCACCTGATGCTCATGGCTGATCCAGCCCGCATCAACGGCAGCGCGCGATGCGCCAACGACACCGCCGAGCGCATCCGCTAGCTCGGCGAGCAGCTTGAAGGCATCGGGCCCGCCTAGTCCGCGGCCTCCAGCTACAATAATCTCGCAGTCTTCGAGATTCAGCTTGCCAGTTTCGCGCAGGAAGTCGAGCACTTGCGCGTCAATCTCTTCCTCGCGCATCGTCGCTTGGATTCGCACGATCTCGCCTTCGCGCTCCACGTCTTTCGGCAGCGCCTGAAACACGCCGGCGCGCGCTGTCGCCATCTGCGGCCGGTACTGCTTGCAGAGGATGGTGGCCATCATCTTCTCGGAGAAAGCCGGCCGGCTGGCCAGCAGCAGCCGCGACGGCGGCGGCTCCACGTCGAGCTGCGTCGTGTCGGCCGTCAGCCCCGTTGGCAGGTGCGTTGCGATCGCACCTGCCAGGTCGCGGCCCGTCGCTGTCGCGCCGAACAGCACGATCTCGGGCTTCGCATCCTCGATCAGCTTCAAGCAGACCCGGCTGTACGGTCGGGTCCTGTAATCGCGAAGCTCGGGGGCTTCGCAGAGGTAAACCCGATCGGCGCCGTAGTGCACGGCTTCATCGGCGAGATGTGCGACATTCTCGCCGATGACGAGCGCCATGAGCGGCGCCTCAAGCTTCGCAGCAAGCTTCTTGCCTTCGCCAAGCAGCTGCCAAGACACCTTTTTCGCGATACCCTCGCGCTGCTCAACAACGATTAAAACACCTCGATATGCTGACCAATCCGGCATCGCCGGATCTACCTGTTCGGTTGATTGTTCCTTTGCCATCGTGTCATCCTCCGTTCCTATCTATCAAGCCCAATCTAACACGGTCTGCATGTCCTTCGTCAGCAGCTGATCGGCGAGCTGTGCAGCCCCAGACTCTACGCTATCAAACGTAATCATTTTCGTTTTCACTGCTTTAATTTCGGGCACCCATGTTTTGGCAACAATCGTTGGCGAGCCTTTGAGCCCAATCTTTGCCCGCTCCAAATCTGGAAAATCAGCTGTTGTCCATACAGTAGGCTTATATCTAGCCGCTCGAATCATGCCCGGCAGCGAAGCGCGTCTCACTTTATTCAGTTCCTTCAATGCGGTAATCAGAACTGGCATGCTTGTCTCAACGACCTCAATGCCATCCTCCAACAGCCTGTGAACGCGCACTTTACGATTTTCTTCATCGACTTTAACGACTTTGTTGACGTAGGTAAGTTGTTCCAAATCTAAGCGGCACGCTACCCCCGGACCAACTTGTCCCGTATCGCCATCTAATGTTTGTTTTCCGCAAAAAACGATATCCACAGGCCCCCACGTCTCCGCAATTTTGCGAATCGTTCGAGCGACAACGTACGACGTAGCCAGCGTGTCCGCACCTGCAAAACCACGATCGGTCACCAAAACAGCATCATCGGCGCCTAGTGAGATACATTCTTTCAGACCTTTTTCGGCTGGTGGCGGTCCCATAGTGACGACCGTAATGCGCGCACCTTGTTCATCCTTAATGCGCAGTGCCTCTTCCAAGCCATGCATATCATAGAAATTCACAATGCTGGGAACACCTTGACGAATGAGCGTATTATTCTTGGGATCAATGCGAATTTCTCTAGAATCCGGAACTTGTTTAATACAAACGACAATATGCAGCATCTCTGCACCCTCCTATTTCTGCGGGGAACTGGCTTGCATCTTTTGACCACTGGCTGAGAAAGCCTGTCATCATTGTGAATTTTGTCACGTAAATGTCGATGAGGAATCGCTTTCAACGCTTCAGATGACATTACGAACAAGCACAAAAAGATAAGAATCTAACACAGTATATGCTCGAACGTGAGGAACTTGACTAAACAATGAAAAAATTCTGATAGATACTCTCACTGTGAACGGTGTTACTAAGCTCTGTATCCCACCCATTACGAATGCGTTTAGAGGGTAATTGTTGCTGTTGGACGTCTGAGCCTACCATTTTGGTAGGCTCACATCGTAATATATCTGCCCCCCGTTCGACTGACTATTTCGCAAAAAGTCATTTTCTGTGATATCTACAAGAAATTTGAAGGGTAATTCAAGAGATTCGCCAATGAACTTTCCAACTCATCGATCCCCTGCAGATTTACCCAGAATTGAACACGATAAAGTAATACAGTTTTATTCCACGAAATTATTGTAGATACAACAGAAGGATAGCTCTGTCCTCCATTCGACTGACTATCTCGCAAGAAATCATTTTCTGTGGTATCTACAAGAAATTTGAAGGGTAATTCAAGAGATTCGCCAATGAACTTTCCAACTCATCGATCCCCTGCAGATTTACCCGAAATGAACACTTTAAAGCAATTCAGTTTTTCCGCGAAATTATTGTAGATACAACAGAATATATGTTTAACCAGATGAGTTGGGTTGGGTTGCGTTGAGGTGCGGTGGGTTGCGTTGAGGTGCGTTGCGTTGGGTCGGATTGCGTTGCGTTCAGTCATACCTACGTACCAAAAAAGCTGTCTTCCCCATTTCATGTGGAAGCAGCTCTTTTTCGGGTTTTTACCCTTTTTAACTATAGGTTGCAATCGCCTGATTAATTCGCTCTCGCACCTCGAGCATCCATTCCGTGCTATGTGGATAGACAGAGAATGTAAGCGGTTCTGATAAGCCATCTTCGATTAATGCAACTGTACGCTCTTTGCCAATCAACGTCTCGAGGAGTTCTAAGGCACGCAAATCCTGCAGCGCTTCGTAGAATACTTCCAAACGAATCGACTCAATAGGTCCCGTTTCACCTGGGTAAACGAGGAAGCTGTCTCCGGAAGGAAAGGCATGCAAAGCATCCGTCACTTTAAACGGATCCAACGGTTTGATGGAGTATTGGGAATAATAGAAGTTATATCCCCAATGCAGAAAGCCCTGAATACCGAATTTATACAACTGCAAGCCAATGATTCGGTTGCGGGCGGAAGGCATGTTATAGAAGCGATTTGATACTTGTTTGTATTGAACACAACAGTAATATGTCCATAAATCAGGTATACCCGCTTCTAAGAAAGGGGCGATATGATCGTTCGATGGGATCGGCTTCTGAACGATACCCTGTTCATAGAACGAGATTTCGGTCAAAGCATCGATAATCGGATATTCCGGTGGAAGGAGTCTCTGAACGAGCTCACTCGCTTTCTTGTACGTTTCCAAATGGGCCTGCACTGGCTCATCCGACACGTGGAAATAACTGCAGGAAGCGATTCCAAGTCTTTGGAGGACGCGACCCAGGTCAGGAAGGAGTTGACCCAGAAAATGCGCATAAGCTTCTCCAGAGGCATCCGCATCCCAGCCGAAGATACGTTGTTCTTCGCCATTTAGGGTAGCGACAATTTTAGGTGTATGTTTGGCGCCCCACTGGGTAAATAAATGCGAGATTTCGAAATACTCGACTCCCTTGCTCTGGCAGAGCTTCACCCAACGCTCTAGCTTTGTATAGTCAAAGGAATACTTCGTGTTGCCATCAATTCTTCCGTCATCAACATTGACTCCAATCAATTGCACGGTTGGCCGTTCTCCACCAATAGCGGTATCTAATGGCGGTGTAAAGATCGGTGTCAGTATCATGTTGATACCATGCTTGACGGCTGTATCGATAAAATCTCCAATGAGCCTCCAGTGCTCCTCGCTAAATACAGCTACCTTGTAATGTGTAGCTAAGCAGTCCGCGTGAAACCATTCCGTATGGATCAATTTCTGCCTCGGAAGCGTTGCTGCGATAACGGTGAGCTTCAGCTCTTCCTCACCCAGCTTCTCACCCTCGGAAGATAAGAACCTTACATTCACTGTATACGTGCCAGCAGGAAAATCAGTATCTAGTTCAACATTGATCCAAACGGAACGTCATTGGCCTGGTAGAGCTGTTACATTTAGATCATCAAGCGGATACAGCGGATCGGGATACAACCCCGGTTCCACGCGTAGCACATTGTCATCATGGTCTAGATGACAGGGCATTTCCGAAGGCACGAGGCCAACTGCTCGGATTGTAAAAGGAAGTCCCAGGGTCGTATAGACTCCAACACCTATGTTTTTTAAAAGCTCATTCGATGTATAAGCAACCTGGAAAGCGAAGTTCTCGCCTCTTAGAGCTGTCGCTTGCTTATAGGTAGCTTCACGTGGAGCTTCATCGGCAAAAACCTTGGATAATGAGCTCAAGCTCATGGTTTGAAAATGCACCTTTTTCTCCATACGATCCCACTCCCTTCTGCATGTTCGCATGAAGTCTTACCAATTTAAAGCTTGGAAAGTCCCCGTACGTGCAGATTCTTGTGCTTTCATACACATTAGAGCACTCATCAAACCATCGTCAAGCGTCGAAATGGAACTCGCTTTCCCCTTCATGATCGCTGCAAAATTACGTGCCAGCTTCTCATCGCCTCCGAAATGATTGCTTCCTGCTTCAAGCTCATAGGTTTCAACACGACCCGTATGATGCATAAACACCTTGACTTGACCGCTATAGAAATCAAAATCGACCGTCCCCTTATATCCCATGAATCGTGCACCACGAGCAGCGGCACCTCTGCGGATAAAGAAGTTTTGTGAGTATGACATATGCATACCGCTTTCATATCGGAACAATGCGCTTCCTGAATCTTCATTTCCTGTATCTTCCGCATAACAGCAATATTGCCATGTAGGATCTAACTCTTCTGCTGTCGTAACGGTACTCTCTAAGCAGGTGCGATTATCTTCACAATCCACACACTTTAGTCCCTTAGATTTATTACCTTTAAAAATTTGCTTGGAGGTCATCGCACATACACTGACTGGCACTTGACCCAGTATTGCTTGGATATAGTCAAAATCATGGGTCGCTTTTTGCAAGAAGAGTCCACCGGTCTCTTCCTCATTGCGGTACCAGCTTTGGAAATAGACACGACCATAAGGCACATTATTAATGGCCTGCACGTGTTCAACTGTGCCTATTTTGCCAGATTGAACGATCTCCTTAACCAGCTCCACGATAGAGGTTGTACGCAATGGGAATGAGACCACAACAGGTGATGTCGATGCTTCGTAACTTTCTTTTAATCTCAGCAGATCTTCATAGTTTGTAGCTACTGGCTTTTCTATATAGAGGGGAAGATTATGGTTTAACACCTTCAACCCCATTGTCGCATGTAGATTACAACGTGTGCCAATCATGGCTCCATCTAGTTGTTCGGATTCCAGCATTTGTTCTGCCGTATCGAAATACTTAACATGATGCCAACCTTGTGCATCTAGCTTTGCTTTAATCGTGTCTTTACGTACATCTACAATTGCCGCAATTTGACAGTCCGCATCTGCCCTCAATACTTCCTTAATGACACCTTCAATTCTATTTCCATATCCAATTACACCTATCTTCATGTCCCATGCCCCCTCAAACTTTACGATACCTTGATTATAAGAGATGACCTCCGCCTTTTCTTTGTCTTGAAAGCCGATTTTTTTGTTATTTCCGCTGTGATATGATAGAGATACACACTTTGTATTGAATATCAGGAGTGACACCCATGGCGCGTATCGAAACGAACCCCACCGAGTATCAGCGGACCCATTTGAAAATGAGTCTAGTTATCCATAAAGTGATTACGATGCATTACTTCGARTTTGGTAAAGATTATTCATTCAATGGTGAGAAGCATGACTTCTGGGAATTTCTCTACGTCGATCGCGGCGAGGTGGAAGTTCATGCCGATGAGAATATTTACTTGCTTAAGCAAGGGTCTATCATTTTCCATAAACCTAATGAATTTCATAGCTTCTATGCAACCAAAGGAAAAGCGCCCAATTTAATCGTCATGACGTTCGATTGTCATTCGAAATCAATGCAATTTTTTGAGCAAAAGGTATTTTATTTGGAGGATGAGGAACGCAATTTACTTGCCCAGATCGTGCGCGAAGGCCAGCAAGCCTTTCAATTTCCATTCGGCCACCCCCTCGTTCGCAGGCTGGATGCACCCGTTGGTAGTGAGCAAATGATGCAGAGTTATTTGGAGATTCTCTTGTTACGTTTACTTCGAAAAACAGCTCCAACAGAAGCTGACACTTCCCTCTCTACGGTAGCCAAGGAGAAGTCTGTCCACGATTTGACAAGCAAAGTCATAAGCTATATGGCGGAACATATCGATACCCATCTCACGCTGAACGAGATCAGCCAAGTATTCTGTGTCGGCAAAACACAGCTCAAGGATCTTTTCAAAAAACATACGAGCTATACACTTATGGAGTACTTCGCCAAATTGAAAATCGATCAGGCGAAAATCATGATTCGCGAAGAAACCTATAATTTCACTGAGATTTCCAGGCAATTAGGATTTAGTTCTGTCCACTATTTTTCCAAAGCTTTTAAGAAAGCAACTTTAATGAGTCCCTCCGAGTATGCTAGAACTGTTAAATCGCGCATGTAAGCAATCATCATCTTCCCTAATGCGAAAAAAATCCCGAAAGCTGCATAGCTGCAGTCCTTCGGGATTTTTTTATTCTTCTTCGTCTTCCTCGACCTCATACGTACACTGGAATCGCTCTACACCCGGATATTTCTCCCCAAGACTGAGAATCACGAATCCGACATTCCGGTAAAATTGCACAGCATCTTCATCGGTTTCCACTGTGATCCGAGTTGGTTGCATGTCCTCGATGATTTCAAGCAGCATGCCTCTTCCGAAGCCCTCCCCTCTGCTCTCAGGTTCAACTGCGAGATGGCGAAGTATCATTTCCTGCTTCTCATTCAGCTCAAAGCCGATAATTCCAACAGGTAAGCCTTCCGACTCATAGGCAAATAACCATGTATTTTCATTATTTTCATAATAGCTGAGGGCTTTTTGTAGAGAATCTGGATCTGGAAACACGCTGTAGCCAAGTAATTGTTGAATTTCACCTTCATGAATACGGGACTTCACATTCAGTAGCACGAACACTCACTTCTTTCTTATTCATATATCTCTAATATTCTACTAAAGGGAGCAGGCTGTCAACTTACATCAATTATGCTTCTGACTCGTCGACAATTATCCCGACAAGGGCTCTTTTCTCACCGATTGAATCGCTAAAGGCACGGCGAAAGCCACAACACTTGCAATTAGCCCATAAACGAACATCCCATGGATGCCAGTATAGAAAGCGTCTGATTTCGTTAAAATCGATCCCATCACCGTCACGCTTACCGCTGTGCCGATATTCCGGGCGAACAACTGCAGCGAGGTCGAAATCCCCTTCTGATGGGCTTCGACTAACTGCTGCGCGCCAATGGTTGACACCGTAAACAGAAGTCCAAACGATAGACCCAACAAACCAAGCGCACTAAATACGTACCAAAATGAGGTTCCTTCACGGATAAAGAATAGTAAAACCGCAGTGACGACAAGTAAAATGTTCCCCGTTACCAACAGCGGTTTGTAGCCGAAGCGGATTACCCATTTCCCGCTAGGGACAGCAACAGCCATCCACCCGATGGATGTGCTAAGCAGTGCAATACCGCTGACGAATAGCGAGTAGCCTTGATTTTGCAAGTACAATGGGATAAAGCTGGCCGTCCCGAAAAGTGCAGCGCAGCTCAGAAACGAGCCGCCAATCATTAAGGCGACTGGCCGATTACGCATCAGATCCAAAGGGACGATTGGGGCTGCATGGCCTTTTTCATAAAGGAAGAACACGACAAGCAGTACAACACCAATAGCACCATAGATGTACGTATAGGAGTGGACCACCGTTGTAAGTAGTAAGGAAGAAATCCCTGCGGCAAATAGGAGCGCCCCCCAATAGTCGATCACGGCTTTCTTCGGTTGGTAAACTTCTTTGTATGGGAGCAAGGCTAGCAATGCAATGAGACAAATCGGAACATTCACGAAGAAAATCCAGCGCCAGCTCATGTAGGTTACAAAAAATGTACCTAATGTAGGTGCTAAAATGGCGGATAATCCCCACATGCCTGTAAAAAAGGCTTGTACTTTCCCACGCTGCTCCACTGGGTAGATATCTCCGGCAATAATCGATGGAAATGGCATCATCACCCCTGCACCAATCCCTTGAATGGCTCGGAATATGATAAGCTGCACCATGCTATCTGATAATCCGCAGAGGACGGAGCCCCCAAGAAACAGTAAAATACCTGTGGCATATATTCTTTTACGCCCAAATAAATCCGATAAACGCCCTGCTAAAGGTGCAAGAACGGTAGAAAGTACCATATACGAAGTAAATGCCCAGGCAAATAGGCTGTTCCCGCCAATGTCATTCACAATGATCGGCATCGTTGTATTGGCAATTGTCGTATCCATAGACGCCACTAACATGGCCAGTACGATACTGACCATAACGGTAGTTCGATTACGCATAGTTAATCCTCCTAAGCTGACTTTGACACATCTAACCATTATAACTGAATCCAGATTCCATGAATAGCAAGCCATTTACTCGGGATAAGGGATGACCAGGAAAATTTCTCTTTACAAATGCCTAATACAGGAATAAAATTAATCCAATGTGTTTAGTGGGTAATTGAAAAGAGGACATGACAACATGACTTTAAGTATTATTCTAATGGGTGTAATTGTTGGATTTCTAGTCGGATTGACTGGGGTTGGCGGTGCGTCCTTACTGACTCCGATTTTAATCTTAATTGGCATTCATCCTTCCATTGCTGTAGGTACTGATCTTCTTTATAACTCGATTACGAAGCTTTTCGGTACGATCCAGCATTGGCGGCAGAAAACAATTGACTTTAAGCTGGTAAAAATGCTTGCTCTAGGCAGTATTCCTGGAGTTGTGCTCGCCGTCGCGTTCCTGAAATTATTTGACTCTTTCTTCGACAATCAAGAATTGATCATCAAACACGCTCTCGGCTATGTTTTAATTCTGGTGGCCTTCGCGACATTGTTCAAGGTATTCTTCGGGCATCGGCTGAAAGAAAATCGTTGGCAGCTGAAATCTTTAGAAGAGAAACGCTGGTTGACGATAACGATTGGTGCAGTTCTAGGCTTCATTGTTGGCCTTACGTCCATTGGCTCCGGCTCCTTATATGCCATTGCCATGCTCTACTTTTTCCGAATGATTCCTGTTCAGCTCGTAGGAACGGATATCGCACATGCCTTTCTACTCTCTTCGACGGCAGGTATTCTACATGCCAGTTTGGGGAATGTAAATTACTCACTCGTCATGAATCTTCTCATCGGTTCAATCCCTGGCGTACTCATCGGCAGCATGCTCGCAACGAAAGCCCCTACGAATGTACTTCGTACGATTATTGCCAGCATTGTGTTAATTAGCGGCCTTAAATTAATTTAAAGGTTGAAACAGAGCCCAAGGCTCTGTTTTTTTGTATATAGGGACTAGCTTGTCGGATTTTGCGATTACCCAGGAAATAACGAGGTAATTCCCCAATTGCGTTGCCCATTTTTCTATCAAAATAGGCCCATGCCTACACCGTGATACTTGTCTCTCTCATACGCTGTGAAGAACAACATGTGATTATAAAGGAGCGCTACTGCACATGCAGCGACTAATGTGTAAAGGGAAGATTCATCGCGCGACTGTAACGGAAGCCGATTTGGATTATGTAGGCAGCATTACCATTGATGGATTACTGATGCGCAAAGCGAATATTTATCCCTATGAAATGGTTCAAGTCACTAGTCTGCGTAATGCCACACGTTGGAAAACGTATGCCATTCCCGCGCCAGAAGGCTGCGGCAAAATCGGATTAAACGGTCCGCCAGCCCATCTCTTCTCTCCAGGCGACCTCGTGATTATCCTTAGCATGGGGCTTATGAACGAAGAGGAAATTCGGACACTCAAGCCGCAGGTAGTCTTCGTTGATGAACATAACAAGCTCCTTCAGGTGGAGGAACATGATTTGGTTATTCAAAGGCAAGAAGAGAAAGCGTATGAGTAATCTATCGACGAGTAAATGGACCAAATATAAACTGCTGCGTAACTCAAAGAAGCTTCAAGCTTTTTTACCTGAAACGGACTGGTTGAGCGTGAGCAGCTTCTGGCGTATGTTGACCAAATATGGTCAAATCATCCTTAAACCGACAGGCAGTTATGGYGGGAACGGGGTCATCCGGGTCAAAACTATGGGAAACTCCACCTACGAATTTCAAGATGGAGCCAAAAAACGGACATATTCCGTACCGGAGGAAGTCAACGCTTTTATCAAAAAGAAAGCCAGTAAAAATTACATCGTCCAACAGCGTATCAACCTTGCCACCAAGAATGGCCGTCCATTCGATCTTAGAGTGATGGTTCAACGTCACCCGAAAGCGGATTGGCAGGTAACAGGTATGCTGGCGAAAGTTGCCGGCAAAGGCTTTATCGTTACGAATATTCGCAGGAGCGGAGGTCAAGTTGTCACCGTAGAGAACGCTCTCGGCCACTCTGCGCTTCAAAACCTGCCGACTTCTACACTCCTCGCAGAACTGCATTCGGTTGCACTACGAACAGCTGCAAAATTGGGTCCTTCCTACCGTTGGGTGAAAACCATGGGCATTGATATGGCTTTTGATAAGCAGGGACATGTTTGGATTATCGAAGTGAATTTCTCCCCCATGCTGGAACTTTTCTTGAAACTTCCTAATAAAGCTGCGTTCCACAAAATCAAATCATTTCATGCGAGCAGGAAAAGCCAATGACCACCCCTGCCGGAGACGCTGAGGAGGCCCAGACATGAAACAATGGGAGCTGTATTGCTCACGATGTTCTGCAAGACTGCCCTTCCGTTATCAAAACATGAAATGCGAATGCGGCGGCACGTTATTAGTTGACTATGATCTTGAGCACGTTGCACGGTCTTTCACGAAAGAATCCCTACGGCTCCGTGCCCCCTCGATGTGGCGTTATAAAGAGATGTTACCTGTTCGTAATTCTGAAAATGTCGTCTCCTTAGGAGAGGGCTGGACGCCTCTATTGCGTATGCCAAGCTGGGAGAGCAAGCTCTCCCTTCATCGGATTTGGATCAAAAGAGAGGAACAGAACCCCACGGGAAGCTTTAAATCACGCGGATTTTCTGTTGCGGTTTCCTTATTGAAGGAAGCTGGGGCTAAAAAAGCCGCTGTTCCTTCCAATGGGAATGCGGCAAGTGCTTTAGCCGCGTATGCAGGAAGAGCCGGGATTCAAGCTTTCGTCTTTATCCCCATGGACTGCCCCTCACTCATCGTAGATGAGTGCCCTTTGTACGGGGCAACGACGGTTCTTGTCGATGGTTTTATTCATGATGCTGCCGCGATTATCGAGTCTGGTCGAGCGGAGCAAGGTTGGGTGAATGTCGGTACGTTGAAGGAACCGGGCCGGGTAGAAGGTAAGAAAACGATGGGATTTGAGCTCGCCGAGCAGTTGGGATGGACATTCCCTGATGTGATTATCTATCCCACGGGTGGAGGTTCCGGCATCATTGGCATGTGGAAAGCATTTTTGGAGCTGAAGTCCTTAGGATTCATCGATTGCGACATGCCTAGGTTCGTTTGTGTCCAAGAGGAAGGCTGTCAGCCTATTGTGGATGGTGTACAGAAATCGGTGGCGGTGACGCTAACGACTGAAAGTGAGGTGGCTCTGGCTTCAGTGGGCAAAATTATACCAACTCCGACTGGGATGCGTGTCCCTAATCCCCCGGATTTGGGACTCCTACTGTCGATTGTTGAACAAAGCGGAGGAACCGCCATCGCGGTTTCCAAAGAGCAAATTGCAAATGCCGCGCAAAGCTTAGGCTCGGATGGTATTTCCTCTTCCCCAGAGGGCGCGGCGACATGGGCTGCAATGCTTGTCCTTTGTGATAAGGGCTGGCTTCGCCAAAGCGACTCAGTCGTGTTATTCAACACTTCGCATGCGATGAAATATGCAAAGCTCGGGGCGAGTGCTGCGATTCCCATCATAAAGACCTATGATGATTTTATGGTCTATCGGAACTTGTAGCTTCACTCGTAGGGCTGATTTTTCTCTCGAGTTAGTCGAATTTATCGACTAACTCGGCATACATTGACCCTCCGACAACCATTAATCCGAAATAATCGGACTAATCTCACGTTCCTCGCTACTATTCGTAATTAGTCCGATATAACCCAACTAAATCATCAATAACAAACACCGTCCAAGGAAAATTGATAAATAGTTCGGTAAAACCTGACTATTTGTTCTTTTTTAGATAGAATTCTCGGTTTAAGTCAGTGATATCGGACTAATGAGTGTGCATACATTTTTCATACTGAAATGAAAAAAACAGCCAAGAGGAAATCCCTCCTGGCTGTCTTACATTTCGATCATTATTGGCCTAAATTGTTTTCCTCATACAAACGATACATCGCTTGAATCAGCGGTTCTGCCGGGTCGCGGTTCAATAAATATAATGTCATTAAATATTGCAAAGGTAGTGCACAGGTATTGTTGCCATCTTCGACAGCAACAAATCCAGCCTCAAGAACTGGGCCGTGCTCCTCATGAAGCTCTAGATCTACATAGATCTTCTGATCAGGGAACTCCTCGCGAACGGTAGCCGCACAATAGGGAACAATATGCTTGTCCAACAGTTCTTTGGCTTCATCTTCGGATTGAGGTGGATTCGGAAGTAGGTGACTTGCGTCGCTTCTCAACAAATCAACGAAGAAAGAGGACAACCACAGGCCTGCATTCGGGTTCGTTTGGAAATTCCTCATAATTTCATTCAAGAAAAATCCGCATGCTGTGGACTTCTCATCTTTTTTGAGTGTAAAAGCAAACATCGGACCGTATGTTGGGTTATTACCAATTTGACCATCGGCTTCATACTCAGGAAATTGTTCTTTCACAATTTCTAGGATATGTTGGAACCAAGTAATAATGACTTGGGCCTGATCACGTTCTGGATCATGTTCTGGATCATGTTCGTTCTCTACGAGTACTTCTGTTTCGATATCTTTGTCTGTCATTGTCGTTAAAGCCTCCTGAATCATTCTTAATGGCACGAATATACCTATTGTAACGCATTTACGCCAGATCAGAAAGTATATGTTGTAATTTACATGTTGAAACGCATTTTTACGAAGCAACTAGCTTCATTATCAGTATGCCTACCATGGCAATAGCTAAGCCGGATTGTTCCATCTTTGAGAATTTGTCTTTTAAAATAAATCGCGTATACAGCAGTACAATCAGCACATTAAGGGCGACAACAGCCGAAACCAATCCTGTTATCCCATTCGCAAAACCGTGAATGATCAGAATCATCCCCATGACATTGGTAATGCCTACAATCATTCCGAATAGGAACGTCTTACGTTCTGTCCAGGCATTACCCGAAGCATTTCCCACTTTTTCCTGCGATGAATGCTTTTTCTTATCTCTCCACCACCAAATAGCGAAGCAAATGGTACCCGTAGCAAACATATAGAACAACGTAGGAAATAGCGAGGCATGCACAAGGGTTGTCCATTTACTGGACAAGTCGTTGGCTGCAAATAAGAGAAGTGCAACGACGCCCCAACCCGCACCTTGTAAGTTTTTCAATGTAATATCATTAGAATACCTGACAAACAGTATACCGATGACAATGACAACAAAGGCAAACAGCTGAAGCAAGTTCAGCCGTTCACCCCACATAACATATGCAAATAGTACGACCACGACAGAGGGCAAGCCTGTCAAAATCGCGACTAACGAAGCCTTGCCCACTGCGAAGCCTTTAAACATGCTGGCATTGGCTCCGAAGGAGAACAACCCCATTTGAATCCCGATCAGCGCCGATACTTCCCACTCCGACTGCCAAATTAGGGCACACACGAGACTAACAACAGCACCCATAGCAAAGGTGCCACAGAGCAGGACATTTCGATTTAGAGATTGTTGACTAGACCAATGATACAAAATACCTCGCAGCCCAAAGCATAGTGCCGCGAGGACGGAAAATAGGAGCCACATGATGTTTGTTACCTCATTCTTTCTATAGATGCTGACTTATTTCTCTGTTAACCGTACTAAGATCGCATCGCCGCTTGCGGATACTTTTACTTCAGCAAACTTGGCATTTTGCTCATAATCTCTCCCTGTACCTTCTGGGATAAAGAAATTTTCGATGCCATACTTGATCCCTTCATAGCCAACTCTTTCACCGTTCAAGCGGACTTCATCGGCAGCAAGTTGCTCACCTGATTGATATTCCCGGCGGAACTCATAAACACCCGAGGTTCCACTGGGTGCAAGAACGACGGTTATTTTTCCTTCGGAATTCAGATCTTCCACATGTTGATAGATCTCAGGCTCCGAAATCACGTAACGCAGGCGCACATAGTCACCTTGAATCAATGAACGCGGGTCGAGCGGCTGCAGCTCCAGCTTTATCAGCTTACCATGGCTAAGTAGATACTCGCTCTTACCGATTTGCAAAGACATTGCCGCGACTTGCAGTAAAACTAATAAAGCGATGATCCAACGATTCACGCCATACCCAGGCCGCGGAAGTAAAGTCGTTTCTGGCTCAAGTCCCTGCCTTTTTTCAACCCACACTGTGATCCCTAGAATTAGAATTCCGATAATGGCGAAGCTAATGGATTTATGCAGAAGCTTCCAAGCCAAATCGTAATATTTGTACACGAGGAAGGCGATCCAAAAGCCCATCGACCAAGCGAATATCCATCGATCCTGTTGCTGTCTACTCACTATTATCGCCGCTAGTACGAGCAGGAAGAATAGTACATTCGTTACATAATACCATCCAGACTCTGTCAGGAAGGTTAACGAGAATAGTGCTAACAAAAAGGACGGGAGGCTGCTGTACAGGACTGGTTCTCGGAATGCAGACTGACGAATCAGCTGACCGCCAGCGAAAAGCACGAAGAGCAAGCCGGCAAGTATACTAAGCACAGCGACACCGCTGTTCATCCAGTCAAACAAGATAAAGGCCAAGATGATGACAGATGCTAAGAAGAATAGGACCCGCGTAACCAAACCCTGCAGATATACAAAAGCGACCAGTGTTAGCGCTAGAAAGATTAGCAGCATCGAAGATTGCTCTGTGCCGACAGCCGCGCCAGTTCCCAGCATAAGTCCGCTAATCAAAATCGTAAAACGCGCCAATACATTGAATTTCTTCGCGGCTAACATCCCAATGACGGAAAGAAAGCCATATCCGATCAAGATATTGGCAGGATCATCAAACCCTAGAACGACAGTCACGAGACCGATCAGTGTAGCACTGCCTAGCAGAGAACCGATGATAATCACGGAAATCGTAAGCACGCGAACGATCCACTTGGTGAAGTCCCCATCGCCTTTCTCAGCCGCAGCAGTATCAATATCTGTCCCGCTTTCTGTTCTCTCAGAGACTGGACGCCACGCACGAACGTAATTCATAAACATTACATTTGCGCCGATAAAGACGATCACGAACAACAAGCTCACGATAAAAAACCATTCATTATGATATTCAATGATGATTTCAATGTATTTGCACGTAATCGCGGCCGAAATCCATAGCCCTGAGAACAACAGATACACTTTATTCTGTGTCTTGTGCGCATACATCACCGCAAGTGCAAGCACAGCAGCAAGAGGTACATTCATCCAAATGCCATAGTGTTCAAACATATGGGACACTGACATGATAATGAGTATACACAGTGCCGCTTGAAAGGTCACCCATTTTAGAAACGGTGATTGTATGCGTCCCTTCTCAAACAACATGAACAAGGTGCTGTTCACGATCGCTAAACCTAACCAAATAGCGATTGTAGCGCCTTCCGATTCGGAATAACTCCCCCATTTGGGAAAGAAATACAATCCATACGCGAGATGGCCAAGAATATAACTTAAGACATAATAGGGCTGCCATCTGGTTAAGATCGCATACAGAATAGCTGGCAGGAACCACACGAGAAACAAGCTATAGCTGTCTGCGTGTGAATTGTAGGTTTGACCGATCAGCCCTACCCCAACACCGAAGGAAATACAACTGGCAAACAAGCTTAATTTACTTAGAAACGTTCTTCCATCATGGCGAGAAAGCCAAACGGATAACCCATAGAATCCCAAAATGAGCACAAAGACCGGAATAAATTTCTCAAATCGGCTARGCTTCTCCCAGTTTGAAGCGAAGAAGTAACCGATAGCAGTTAAAAGAGCACTAGCCCCCAATACATACCCTAGTTGGATCATGATTTTGTTGGATTTCATGCTGTTTCCCCTCCTCTCGACTTACTTACTTCTAATTGTATATGAGATTGTTGATTTGAGAAGTACTATCTATTCCTAGTACCTGCTCATTAGCCTATGGATGAAATCCGACCTCTGTCTTCATTTCCTTGGGCCTGACTTCCTTGTGAATGGTGATATAATTCCTCATAGATGCCCTGAAGTGCAAGCAGCTCAGCATGTGTTCCTTCTTCAACAATTTCCMCTTGACTCATCACGATAATACGGTCAGCATGCATAATTGTTGAAATGCGATGCGCAATTACGATCGACGTTCTTCCTTCTGCGACTATGCTCAGCGCTGTTTGAATAAGCTGCTCCGTTTGTGAATCCAAGTTGGCTGTAGCTTCATCTAATATGAGCACCTTGGGCTGGAATACGATGATGCGAGCAAAAGAAATCAATTGCCGCTCACCTGCTGACAGCCCGCTTCCTCTCTCTGAAATCCGCGTGTCATACCCATCCTTCATGCGTGAAATAAGTGTGTCGGCCCCGACCAATCGGCAGGCATCGATGACGGTCTCACGTGAAATCGCGGGGTCAAACATGCTTACATTTTCAAAAATACTGCCCGCATATAAGTAAGGCTCCTGTTGCACTAAGCCAATCGTCCGATGGAGTTCAGCCTGCGAGATGTCCCGAATATCGATACCATCAATCCGTATGCTGCCTCTCTGCACATCATAGAAACGGCAGAGCAAGCTGATCAGTGAGCTTTTGCCTGCACCTGTTGTGCCTACAACCCCGATCATTTCGCCAGGAGCAATATGTAAGTTAAGATCTTCGATGACAGCAGTGTCCTTCTGATACCCAAAATGAACATGATCAAATTGGATGTCACCTTTAACGTCAACTAGCTGGATCAGCTCTGAAGCTTTTTTATCTTTTACTTCAGGCTGTGCCGAGAAAATAGTCCAAATCCGACTCATGGAAACTTGCGTGGATTGCAAAGTATTCCATTGTTGCGTGATGTTATTAATCGGTTGAAAAAACTGCCTAATATACGTGATGAAGGCGTAGAGCACGCCAAATTCAATCGCATGATCGAAGACGGCTATCCCGCCAATCCAAGTAATAAAGGCAATTGATAAATTCCCCAAAATATCAAATGAGCGGTTGAATAATACATTCGTTCGTATCTCTCTCAGGTTTGCTCGGAAATAGCCTGTGTTCTTATCTGTAAAGCGACTCATCTGCTCTTTCTCTTGATGAAATGCTTGAATGAGATGCATGCCTGATAAATTCTCAGCAGTGAATGCTACCATTTGCGATAACTTTGAACGAGACAGTTGATAGGTTTTGCGCATATATTGGCGGAAGCCCACCGCGATGAGGACGATGATGGGAATGACAATCATACTGTACATCGTCAGCATCGGATCCAAATGATACATGAGTACAATGATGAAAATCAACGTCATGCTATCACGCACTAAGCTCAGAAGCACTTGGGTGAAAAACTGGTTCAAGGTTTCCGTATCGCTGGACACATGGGTGATGAGACTGCCGCTTGGCGTCTTATCGTAATAAGACATCGATTGTTTGAAAATATGTTGAAATAAATCCTTGCGGATTTTGGCTACGATGCTCTGACCTGCGAATTGCAGCAGATTATTTTGCAAGTAGCTGAAAATTAAGCTCGAGATGGATAATATCCCGTATAGCAAGCAGATCATGATAAGCGCGCTGAAATCATTTTTGCCGATCATCAGATTATCATCAATTGCAATTTTGACCAAATACGGCTGAAACAAATCTGCCGCGATGCCTAACAGAGCACACACGACAACGGCTGAAAATGTAAGTCTGTGCGGTTTGGCGTACACAGCTAACGAACGAAAAGGCGATTGCGATTTTTCATGCGCTATTGGAGGTTTATTCCGCTTGAACATCGTCGTTGTCTCCTTCCTGTATCGCATATAATTCTGCATACAAGCCATCTTGCTCAATCAGTTGATCGTGTGTGCCGCGTTGAACGATTCTTCCTTCATGCAGCACGATGATTTCATCGGTGTGCTTGAGTGCTGAGATGCGATGCGCAATCCAGATGGTCGTCTTATTCAATCGTTCTTGCCGAATCGCATCAATAATGTGCTTCTCCGTCACCGAATCTACCGCACTGACACTGTCATCTAGAATCATTAAGGGAGAATCCTTAATAATTCCTCTGGCTAAGCTCGTTCGTTGACGCTGCCCCCCTGACAAGGTAACCCCGCGTTCACCGAGCTTCGTCTCAAACTTTTCTGGAAATGAAATGATGCTGGACAGAATTTGCGCCTTATTGGCAGCATGCTCCACTTGTTCTATAGAGGATTCCCTTCGGAAGAACGCAATATTATCGCGAATGGACGTACTGAATAAAAAGCCCTCCTGCGGCACGTAAGCGATCTGATTTCGCAAGCTTTCAAGCGTCACATCACGGATATCGCTGTCTCCGATCCATACGGTCCCTTCCGGCGGATCATAGATACGCAGCATGATTTTCATCAAAGTAGACTTCCCGCTGCCTGTTTTGCCAATAATACCGATCGATTTCCCTGGTTCAATCGTCAGTGAAATATCATGGAGCACTTCATCTTCATCATCCGGATAAGAGAAGGACAAATGTTCAATGCGAATTTCTTCTTGATCGAGATGCGTAGGTTGGGCAAGCTCATTTTGCTTAATTTCGGCCTCCTTCGACAGCAGCTCATTCACCCGTTCTAAGGAAGCACGTGAGCGCTGCAGCGCATTAATTACACGACCAATTTGCTGCAAGGGATTGACCATCATTCGAATATACAGCGTCAATTCAACGAAATGCCCAATCGTAATTCGACCATGAATCGTCAAATAGCCCCCGAAGGCAATCGCAATAATCAGCGATACCGCACCCAGAAACGGAATTAATGCTTCAAATAACGAGGAAAGTCGAACTAACCTTAACTGATTGTCACGAATGCGATCGACCGTTTCACTAAATCGACTAATCATAATCGGTTCTACAGCGAATTTCTTAGCAACCCGAATGCMTCCGAATTGCTCCTCAGCTGACTCTGTCATGGTTCCTAATGCTTCTTGAACCTCTAAAGACCGCGACTTGATCACAGGCTGAAACTTTACGGAAAGCACAGGAATGAGTAATAAGGGCAGTATGCAAATCAGAATGACATACAGCGGAATGGAGCTGAACAGCATCGAAACAATAGCAGCTCCGATTAAAATGACAGAGTTCGTAATTTGGTTGATGCCCAATGAGATTGATTCTCGAATAACCGTGACATCATTCATCACATAGCTCAGCAGCTTACCTACGCCATTCTTCGAATAAAAGGTTGCTCCCAATTGGGTAAAATGATCAAATAAGCGATTTCTCGTTTCGAATTCGAAGCGTCGCCCGCTCCGCATGATCATGTATTGCCCTATCGCGCACAATACACCAAAAGTAACACCTATGACGAGCAGCTGTACACTATATTGAGCAATTAAACTTTTACTGAGTCCGCCCTTCTGGAGCTGGTCCGTAAACATCCCTAGCAGCTTGGGATAATACGAGTAGACAATATTCCCTACTGTAATTGATATTGCTGCGATGACATACACCAGCCATTTCTTTAATAAGAAATCAACCAATAACCGTGTAGGTTTCAAAACGACATCACTTCCCATTAATATTTTGACTGACATGAAAGGCTTTACATTTGTATGCTAAACGTCCGATCCCCTGTCATTTCCCAGTATACGCCTATTCAGTTATACTTCCTATATCAGATATTGACGTTATAATAAGAGAAGCCGTCATAAATTTACATATCGCTGAAGGAGGCGCAGGATCAATGGACTTTATTTTAGATCGCATTGAAAATAAAATTGAGTTTTTTCAGGCCTATGATTTAAAAACACTTGAAAAGAAAATTAATGAACAAATCGACAATAACAAGGCGCTGATGCTCGATGTTTATGCCATCCAGCATAATATCGTATTCGACCCAAATGCCGGCAAAATGCTGTATAGCGCTGTTGTTCACTTCAAAGTGAAATAGGATGACGATCAAGCGCACCATTACGGAATCGGCAGGCCGCTTATATTTCGTTCCTGAACTTCCTATTTATGTGAATCGCGTTCACGAATCCTTCGACATGCAGCAGCACACACATGATTTCATAGAGATCAGTTATGTCGCAGAAGGAAGCGGCTCCCACTATATTGACAATGTCAGTATGAATGTTACCAAAGGAGACCTTTTCTTCCTGCCGGTTGGCATTTCGCATGTGTTCCGCCCTTCCGGGACGAATCAGAAAAAACCGCTCATCGTTTATAACTGTATTTTTACTCAGGCATGGATGAACCAATTACTACGACATGCAGCGACGATGGGTGAGCAAGAAATTCCTCTATTCTTTCAAAAAGCAGCTGAACCGAATGAAGATGTGGAATTTCTCTCCTTTCATGAGCAGAACGGTGAGTTCCAGCCTCTATTTGAGCGACTATTTTTCGAACATAAAGCTCGGCGAGTCGGCTTTATTACCGTTATGCAAGCCTGTGTTGAACAGCTGCTCGTGTATATGCATCGTGCGAAGCTGGAGCAGCTTCCGCACGTTCCACAAGCAAGTATGAAAAGCATAGAGAACCTACTGGCTTATATTCGTATAAATTGCAGCAGTCCGCTAACGCTTGTTGAGGCAGCGACAAAGCTATCGATTAGTGAGCGTCAGCTCCAACGACAGTTGAAAAAGCTCACGGGCATGAGCTTTACAACCTATGTGCAGCACGCGCGACTGGAAGCTTGTTGTCAGTATTTACGTGAATCCTCCAATAAAATTAGTGACATTGCTGCACTTGTCGGGTATCAGGATATGAAATTCTTCAATCAGCTTTTCAAAAAAATGATCGGTGTCACACCGAGCCAATATCGCCAGCAGCAGGCTGCGCGCAAAAAACCACTCGCATCAATGGAATGAGAGTGGTTTTTTATTTGTTAAAGATCCAACATAAATTGGAGAGTCAAATCACCGAAGCCTGGTAATCCTTCATGACCGAAATCAGGGAAGATTTCTAGCTTCTTATTAGATGTGATCTTATTGTATGCTGCAAATTGTGTAGACGGAGGACAAACGGTGTCCATGAGACCTACAGCCATCATCACATCACCTTGAATACGATTCGCTAAGTTTTGAATATCGATGTAGCCCAATTTCGTGAAGTATTCTTCCTCACGTTTGTGCTGCGGGTCATGACGGCGGAAGAAGTCCTTCAACTCTTGATAAGCATCCTTCGCCAAATCCATCTCCCACACGCGCTTATAGTCACTGAGGAAAGGGTACATAGGTGCTAATTTCTTAATGCGTGGCTCCAATGCTGCACAAGCAATCGTCAAAGCTCCGCCTTGCGATCCCCCCATCGCACCTACACGTGCAGGGTCAACCTCAGGCATACTCATCGCAATCCCTGCAAGCTGTGCGGTATCCAAGAAAATATCACGGAATAAGAGCTGATCCGGATGATCGTCCAAACCACGAACAATGTGTCCTCTTAATGTCGTCCCTTTAGATCCGCCAACATCCTCAGAGAATCCGCCTTGACCGCGGCAATCCATGGAGAAGAAGGAATATCCTAGCGCTGCATAGGCAAGCTTATCGTTCCAATCCCCCGAATTGCCTGAATATCCATGAAACTGAACGATAGCTGGATGCGGCTCAGTTACATGCTTCGGACGAATATATTTCGCGTAAATACGAGCTCCCTTAACGCCTGTGAAATACAGATCAAAGCAGTCTGCATACGGTACTTGAAATTCACTTGGGCGAAGCTCGATTGGGGGATCTACCGCCTTCATTTCAGCGATGGCACGCTCCCAGTACGCATCAAAGTCTTCGGGTCTTGGATTTCGCCCTTCGTACGTGAGAAGCTTTTCTAAAGGATAATCAATTGCTGGCATGTGTCCATCCTCATTTCTATGAATTTAAGCGACCGTATAGGAAGTGAAATCGATGGATTCACCATCGACAAGTCTAATGATTTCCTTTGTTGGATCGCTGCTTAACAACAATGTTTGGTTATTCAAAGAATGGTAAGTGATTGTGTGATTTGCTTCGTATGTAGGTTGCTTGCCCTTCATCATCGCTGCAAATTGATGGACATCGCTAATTCCGTGTGACTCAGCTGTTGCAAGATCAATACATTCGACGACGACTGCATTCGTTCTACCACGGCTCGTTACAAAGCAGCGATCCTCAAGAATCTCACGGGTGTACGGTTGTTGGATGAATACAGCCATAAGGACGTTTCCTATGCGTCCAAAAAGTCCGCCTGACGCCTCCACCCATTCTCCTAAAGGTAAGCATCCTTTGATGTATGAAGGCTTATCTTCAGGCATGGAATAAGATGCCATGATGACATTCCGATGAAAAAGTACTTCTGTGTATTCGCTTTGATGCCGTAAATCTCCTTCAGGCTGTTCCAGATCCGGATGGAAAAAATAGGCATGATTCACGCCTGACATGTGATCGAGCGGGAAGGCAACGTCCCAGCGGTGCTGCTCGTTATCAAACTCGCGAATTCGTTCCCACATGCCGCCCATTGCAAAGCTCTCTGTGTGATACACGTAACTGTGTAATACGTCATTCTCATGCTCAGCTTGACTGATTTGCTTAGGAATTTGTCGTTTAATTTCAACAGGTACTGATGACCGATGCAGAGCAGTTTGAATGGCTTCTGAAGGTGCTTCATAAGCAAGGAAACCTGCATATTCGGTTCTTGGCATGTGTGCTGGCAGCTTGAAATCCCCGAATTGTACGTAATCGTGCAGCACATTCGTATCCTTGGGCATATCATGCGGCCAAATCCGCGAGTGCGGACCTGTCCATGCACCACCAAGGTAAAAGGTTGCGCGCTGGTTCCAGAGGTAATCCAATAACCGAGCTAGCTCGGTTCGAATCTCTGCATCTTGCGTTAGTTGCCAAGCGCAGGTAAAAGCTTGCACCCAATGCCAGAACCAAGGAAGTCCGCCGTACTCCGACATTCCTTTGGTAGTGACGCGTGCAAGGGTCAATCGCAAACTTTCGTATCCATCGTTAAGTAGAGCGGCATCCTCATAGCGTTGTCCGAAAATCAGCTTTGCTGCCGTATATTTGGCTTCATGGTGACTATAAGATGTAATTGGCTTCCTATAAAAGTTGCTGTCATAAATATGCCGGAGTGAGTTATCAAAAGCCGCGCGTAGGGCATCACTCATCTGTTCTTGATATCGCTGAGCAAAATAAACCATCAAGCTGCCCATGAGTTCAACGGGTAAAGTGTTCTTCTTCGCCTCTTGTGGCGTAGGTCTTAAGTTTAGCGGCCAATGACCGTAAGTTCCGCTAGACGGATCTTGATCTTGGATCTCAAGTAAATGACGGAAAACGCGCTCAGCTTTATCCTTTGCTTCTTTGCGATCACCTTCGAAAGCAATTGCCGGATCCACAGACGCGGCGAATAGATAGGAAGCGTAATAGAAATTATCGCGAACGTCCCCTTCGAAAAGAAACCCATTGCTCAAGACAGATTGGTTATAAGCTGCTGCCGCAATGTTAGCGATGATTTCGTCTTGTCGTTGCTGTATTGTAGTCAAATTGTCATCTCCTAGTTTGAAGCTTATGTAGATATATTCAGGGTAGCGATGAAGCTAAAATTATTAAATTGAAGCGTTTCACTTTTTCAATTTTATATGTTAATAAATGTAGCGTCAATGCGAATTTACTGGGTGAGGGATTAATTTGGCCAGAGTGTTGTTGGGGGTGCTAGATTGGGTTGGTGGGGTGGTGGATTTGATGAGGTTGGTAGGGTGCTGAATCAGCAGATCTTAGCAACACGTAGTAAGAAGCATGAGTTAACTGGAAAATGTACAGCTATTTTTGAGAATTCGTCCCGAAATCTCGATATAGATGGAAATCATGTAGCTAATTATTCCAGTTTATGATCAATTCTTCGAATACACTGGAAATAACTGTATAATTTCCATCTATTCGGTATTTGAACGGAAATCCCCAAGAATTAACTACATAAAACCCATTTATTTGCGGCATAGGCTGGTCAAGCTGAAACTTCCCTCTCTCCAGCACCTTCATCATTCAACAATCTCCATCAACATCGCAATTCAACTCCCCCAAACACTCGCACTTTATTGTCATTACTCTATTGTTCATGAATTTCTCTCAGTTCTTCTTTCACATCTCTAATCTTCTCTACTCCCCTTCACTGACTGCCTCCTCAATCCTGCTCCGGAAAGGCGAGAGTAATGTGAAATTAGGAGGAGAGTTGTGAGATGTGTAGTAAAAAGAACCTCCGCAAGCATGCGGAGGTTCTCTATATTTTCTATTGGATCAGCGAATAAATATCCGTATGCACATAACCATGCGCCTCAGCAACGGCTTGATACGTCACATGACCTTGTGCCACATTAATCCCTTTGGCAATGGCTTTATTATCGAGCGCTGCACGCGCGTAGCCTTTGCTGGCGATTTGAAGACCATAGCTCGTTGTCACATTCGTCAACGCCAATGTGGATGTACGTGCCACCGCTCCCGGCATGTTAGCTACGGCATAATGGATGACGCCATGCTTCACATAGGTTGGTTGATCGTGTGTAGTAATACGGTCGATCGTCTCGATCGAACCACCTTGATCAATGGCAACGTCAATGATCACGCTGCCTGGGCTCATCGTTTTAACCATATCCTCTGTCACGAGGCGAGGTGCGCGAGCACCTGGAATGAGCACGGCGCCAACGACCAAATCCGCACGACGTACGACTTCTGCAATGTTATAGGGATTGGACATGATCGTTTTCACCCGCCCCTGAAACTGATCATCCAATTGACGAAGACGGTCAGCATTCAAATCAATGATCGTCACATCAGCACCGAGGCCGACGGCCATTTTTGCTGCATTGGCACCGACGATTCCGCCACCGATGACAGCGACTTTACCTGGTTCAACGCCAGGGACACCGCCTAGCAGAATGCCTTTGCCGCCATGCGCTTTCTCCAAAAAGTGCGCACCGATCTGCACGGACATGCGTCCAGCCACTTCACTCATCGGCGTTAATAGCGGTAAGCTTCCGTTGTCGAGTTGGATGGTTTCATAGGCGATGGCTGTTACTTTTTTGCTAACCAATGCATGCGTCAATTCCGCCTCTGGTGCAAGGTGCAGATACGTGTACAATATCAATCCTTCATGAAAGTAACCATACTCCTCTGGAAGCGGCTCTTTCACTTTGACTACCATGTCAGATGACCATACCTCCGCTGCGTTTGCAACAATCGTCGCACCTGCTGCCGTATAATCCTCATCCGTGAAACCGATGCTATGCCCAGCTAATGTTTCGATTCTTACTTCATGTCCTGCATTTTTGTATGATAGCACCGAGCTTGGTGTCATGCCAACGCGAAACTCATTATTTTTTATTTCCTTAGGAACGCCAATTATCATGCCCCATCAACCTCTCTTGAGGACCCCATAACGAAAGGATCGCTCTCTACTTGTCTCCAAGTATAAGAGAGAACCGGGTAAGTTCCATTAGACATTTTGTCAAAAATTGACCGCTTTTCTTTTCACAATTTCTTCTCCGGATGCAGTAGCTGATAAGCCCTAATCCCTACTTGCAGCGCCAATCTTTTCTCAGGAAGCATATAATCGGCGCCTAGCAGCTCTTCGATTTTGTCCAAACGATAATACAGAGATTGTCTCACGATAAAAAGCTGCTGTGCAGCGATTTGCTTCGATCCATCATGGTCGAGATATACTTTAAGCGTTCGCAGCAGCTCACTGCCTTTCAGGCCATCATGGTCAATAATCGGGCCGAGATATGTGCGAATGAATGACTCCAGAATCGCCTTGTCTGCGATATGAAACAGCAGCTCAAATACGCCCAGTTCATCATGAAACATGATATTCTTCAGCTGCAGCGTGACCGTTAACGACAACGCTTGAAGCGCTTGCTGATAGCTGCGATGCGCTTGTAAGAAGCGTTGGTTCTGCTGTCCTATTCCGATTTTCAACCGAATCCCCTCGTTATCCTTCATCTCCTTAAGCGACTCAAATACATGCTGCAGCCGTTCCTTTGCAGGCTTCAAGGGAGCTTTATCGAACGCTACGACAATGAGTCTGTTATGTTTCAAAGTAATCAAGGGATGAAACAGCTGCCCCTCAAAAATCGATCGTGCCGAAAGCGACAAGTGTAACCCGGCAGATTCGATGCCGTCATCTTCTGTGGCTAGCCCGTCTTGTTCAAATTCGATCAATATGACCCGATAATCCAGCGAATTCAGCCGCTTAAATTCTGAACCGATCAGCACCTTGATCTGCTCTTCATCATGAATGCGCATATGGAGCAGATCATCAACCCACAGGGTTTGCGAGTACAATTTCCGCTCTTCCATGTAGCGTTTCCGCAACAAATCCTGCGCAATGGAAAGGGAGGCCGAATCCAGAATTAAATACTCATATTCCTGCGGCTTTCGATCAAGTACGAGCAAAATGTGCGCCCAGGTTTTGCCCATTGCGCCAACTGGCTGAACAATGACCGTTTGACCTTCTACATCTTCATGATACGGTCCAGCACTTAAACTTTCATTCCCGTTTTCTGCATAATGGCTTGCGAGAAAGGCTAGCCAATGCGCTGAGTCGCGCTTTCCGACAGGCGGAATGAACTTCGGCTGTGCATCGACAGGCACATAAATCACTTGGCCTTTGGTGCTGCTTTGTAGGAGAGCTAACACATGCGTGACACCTTGGGAGGATAAGGTCAAACGATGAAATTCACGCGATATTTTTTCTAAATCCTGAAGAGCTTTATGGTGCTGATTAATAATATGAGCATGAATATCCTGTGTGATATCGATGAACCGTACAGCTTCCGGGAAAATAATGAGCGGAAAATCATGCGCCTCAGCCRCATCCATCCACGCTTGCGGAACTGAACTGAGATAGTGCCCCATCTCGATACAGAGGCAGGTTACATTTCTATGGATTAACTGGTTTAGATAGGTCATGAATGACCCTGTATCGTTTTTGAAGGCAGCGCCAGTGGTTAGAATCATCTCCCCACCCTGCAGCAGCTGTTCAAACTGAATCACTTCGATGATGTGAACCCAGCGGACTAGGCGTCCTAAGCCCTTTTGGCCAGCCGCGATATAGGCATGTTGAAAGGAAGGTCGTTCCAATACCTCTTCAACGGTTAATTGATAGTGTTGATGCATGCAAAGTCACTTCTCTCTTCTCGATCTACGCGCCACACAAAGTTATCCACAATCTATCACTTATAGTAGATGTGGACAATAGAAATGAATGGCGATTTAATAATCCTTCTAGTCCTAAGTGTACACGAAAATGAGAGGGTATCCAAAAAGAAAAAGCTGTCGCAATGTGCGACAGCCCTCAACTTCTAATATAACGCTCTATCAATGGCAACCGTCTGACCTGTCCAAACCTGCTGAGAGGTCCATGGTGCATCCGCACCCTGCCAGAACTCGTCATCCGCTGCCAAGCCAAGCGGTAGAAAGACCGCAGAGCATAGGTATAAGCTTCCCGTCGAAATATAGGGCTCGCCTAGCTCTGGTTGATGACCACAAAGTCCAATTACCAACCAACCGCCTTCATCGAAGGTGCCTGGTGCTTCACTCAACCTGCGGATAACAGCCGTCAAGGCACCGCGCACTTGAGCTGGTGAAACGCCAACGGGCAGTTCGCGTCGCAGCGCCGTCTGCGCCAGCGCTTGAAACGCGCCGAAGCGATAAGCTAACGAGCGGCCAATCACTGGAAAGGTGCCCTCAGGTGAAATCATCCGTTCCTGAACAGCCGCATAGCGTTGCGCCCGCTTCAGGATGTTCTCACGCATTTTACCCCAATCCTCATAATGCACTTGCACATGCTCGATAATATCCACCAGCATCGGCTGAATAACGAAGCTGTTGTAATAATCCGCATGATAGTCAACGCCATCACCGTACATGCCGTCTCCTAGATACCACTGCTCATGCTGCTTCAATGCAAAGTCAACACGCATGTGATCCCAGTCCTCGCCCATGACGCCAAGCGCGGTTTCAGTCATTGCTGCGAATAGCAGCCAGTTATTGAAGCCTGGCTTGTGTGTCCGTGAGGATTTCATCGCAGCAGCGAGATTCGCTTTAACATGCGCATCTAAGCTATGCCATAGTGTGTTAGGAGCTCGCAATATGGCATGCGCCAGAAAGGCGGTATCCACAATTGGCTGCATACCCTGAGCGAAGTTTAAGAAATCAGGCGATTCTGGATCCGTTGCCGCATCCATAGCTTCGCGAGCTAACTTGCCATACGCTAGACGGAGTTCTTCTTCCTCCGCATTCAGCGCAGGCGTTTCCAACCACGGCGCCAAACCAACAAGTGTACGAGCGAATGCTTCAAGGTGCGTGAATTGACGTTGCTCTTCTTTTTTACATTCCACGGGCATCGTGGCACGTAGTTTTCTAGCCGCAAGCCCCCTAAGAACAGGCTCTGCTATGTGCAGCATCGTCTGTATCCAATAGGAACGATCCGAGCTTCCTGCTGTGTGTGAGTTACTCATACCAGTACCCCTTAAAGCCTTTTTCCAAACGAAGCAGTGCTTCCAAATAGTAGTAGTCGCCCCAGATCACGTAGTCATCCGGTGCTGCGCCACCGCGCACGCTGTATGAACCGCGCTCAAGCAAACCTTGTGCATCCGGCTTACCAATAGTTGCGTAGGATTTAACTAATCCAGCCATTGAACGTTGAACGCTATTTTCCAAATACGCACGATCTGGATCATCCGCTGCCAAATGCTCCAATATTTCTAATGCACCCGCCGAAGCAATGGCAGAAGCTGAACTATCCCGCTTCGTTTCCGCATTTACTGGGGCATTGAAGTCCCAATACACAACGTCATCCTCAGGCAAACGCTCGAAGAAATATCGTGCTAATCGTTTGGCTGTCTCTAAGTAAAGCGGGTTTTTCGTATAGTGATACGAAAGCGCGAAGCCGTAAATTCCCCATGCTTGGCCCCTTGTCCACGTTGAACCATCTTGATAACCTTGATGCGTTCCACCACGCAGCGGTTCACCTGTTTCTTGGTCAAAATAGAAGGTGTGATAGGAAGAATCATCACCGCGTACCAAGTAGCGGCGCGACAAATCAGCATGGATAATAGCTACTTCTTTATATTTTACATCTCCAGTTTGTTCATATGCCCAGTACAGCAACGGTAAATTCAATAAGCAATCGATAATGATGCGCCCGCCATTTTTCTCGTCACCTTCAGGTCCCCACGCTTGAATATATTGGCCCTTTGGTCTCCAACGCTTCATCAGAACATCAGCAGCTTGCAAAGTAAGTTGCTTTGCGTTCTCATCCTTCTCAAGAATCCATTGCGCCTTCGAAGATAAGGAATAAAGAAAACCGATATCATGGTGATCTAAGACTACATGGTTCTCAAGTCTTTGTTTAAAGCTCGCAACCGTTTTCTGCGCGGCCTCTTGGAACACTTTATCCCCGCTATACTGATAGCTAAGCCACAAAATGCCTGACCAGAAGCCATCTGTCCAATCGGTATTCGGATTCAAATGATAAATATCGTTCTCACTGACATGAGGGAACTGATCCCCAAAACGCTCAATATTTACTTTTGTTTTCTGCAAAGCATCCTCAATTGCTTGTTTCCACATGTTAGAATCACTCCGTATCACTTGTTATAGGTTGCTCAATTCCTGTTTCAACTTCGCGAACAGTTAAACGTTTAACACTCACTTTCAGCTTAAATTGAAACGTTTAACCTGTCAAGCAAATTTAACAGATCATTCGTCTTTTGCGGACGGCATCATCCACTGATAAAACCTCTATCGAGGCCATTCAACGATGAGCGACCGCGTTAAGAGGTAGGTTTTATCGCCAAATAGAAAGACATTTTCGGGAACCGAAAACGTCTTTCTATTGTGGTAAAAAAAAATAGAACCATCCTCACATTTCTTACGTAGTACTATTCATGCATGACATTCTTTCATGGTTAGGGAGGTTTCTTGCTTATGACAATGACATTAGCTTTTCACCAAAACACTTCAATCCGGGACGCTATCTCTATGGTAGTCTGGTATCTTAGAAAGAAACGTAGACCGTAATTCCTTCCTTTCCCTAAGAAACATAGAAGAAGAACAAAGCCTATGGCTTTCCGTAATTGGAGAGACATAGGCTTTGTTGTTTGGGCCGGCTTGCCGGATTCGGATCTATAGTGCAGCGCCTTTACCGCCATCGATGTTCACAGAAGTTCCCGTGACGTAAGACGCGGCATCCGATGCCAAGAAGGTGATCACATTTGCCGCTTCCTCGGCATTACCGATACGACCGAGAGGAATATCATGTCGTGGATCGCTAGCAAATTCCTCCCAGGTCAGGTCTGGTGCGAGCCTTTTCCATGCCTTCTCAATTTGGTCACTGCGAATAGTTCCAATACACACCGTGTTCACACGAATCTGAGCCGCGCCCAGATCCTTGCTCATCGCATTGGTTAAGGCCAATCCAGCAGCTCTGCTGACGGAAGTTGGGAGCGATGAAGCTGGGGGTGTTTTGGCTGCGGATGTCGTAATATTCACGATCGAGCCGCCGCCTGCCTCACGCATATGCGGAATGGCAAATTGCGAGCAATGAATCGCCCCGAATAATTTCAACTCTAAATCCTGGCGCCACACCTCCGTGCTGACCTGCTCAAACGGTGCTGCAGCTGCCGTTCCTGCATTATTCACAAGAATATGTAAACCGCCAAAACGACGAACGGTCTCTTCAATGGCACGCTGACAATCGGCTTCCGACGTCACGTCTGCTTGGATCGTGAGTACTTCACCTTCAGTCAAATTGGCAATTTGGATAGCGGCTTCACGAAGCTGATCTTCATTACGTGCGAGTATAGCCACTTTCGCCCCTTCACGTGATAGCGATATGGCTGTTGCAAGCCCGATTCCTTTGCTGCCTCCTGTGATTAAGGCGACCTTATCTTGTAAGCCTAAATGCATTGCTCTCGCTTCCTTTCTTTCGATAAGTTTCCCTCAATAACTGAATAAGTTCTACACCAAGTTAAGCATACGTCAACTCGATGCCAATTTTCAAATCTCATGGATTACTCACTACGACAAAAAACCATCAGGGCCGATCATCCTMATGGTTTTCGTATCTAAATTGACTGCTATTGATTTAAATAAACAGCCTTGCCCGTACGTGCAGACTCATAAATGGCTTCAAGAATTTGTGAAACTACATACGCTTGCTCTGGTGTTACAACTGGCTCAATATCTTGGTCAATCGCATTGATCCAAGCACGCATTTCTTTATCTGCAGCACTTTCACTTGCCCCATCATAGAAAGCAACGCCGCCTGCTTTCAAATCAACCTCGGTTGTATATAGTCGGCTATGCTTCTCACCATTGATGCGAAGTCCGCCTTTCATGTCCGCTCCACCCTCCGTACCGCTTAACGAACACTTTGCTTCGTCTACTTCGAGGGTATTTAATGCCCAGCTGGATTCAAGGATAATCGTCGCGCCATTCTCCATCACGATCATCCCGAAAGCGGAATCCTCAACAGTAAACTTACTTGGATCCCATGGTCCCCAAGCGTTAGCAGCGTTTTCTTTCTGGGACAATTCATGATAGGACGTGCCTAATACAACCTTCGGCTTATAGTTATCCATCATCCAAAGTGTAAGATCTAACGCATGTGTTCCAATGTCGATTAACGGACCTCCACCTTGCTTCTCTTCATCTAGGAAAACACCCCATGTCGGTACAGCACGACGACGAATCGCATGCGCTTTAGCGAAATAAATGTGCCCTAGCTCACCTTCCGCACATACGTTTTTCAAATGCTGACTATCCGCGCGGAAACGGTTGTTATAGCCAATGGTCAACTTTTTACCCGTGCGTTTCGCTGTTTCAACCATGCGTCTCGCATCTTCGGCTGTCTTCGCCATCGGCTTCTCACACATAACATGCTTGCCTGCCTCAAGTGCAGCGATCGCAATTTCCGCATGTGAAATATTTGGTGTTAATACATGTACAATGTCAATTGTGGCATCCTGCAATACTTCTTTATAATCCTCGCACACGAGTGCGCCTTCAATCCCATATTTCGCTGCAGCTGTTTCTGCACTCTCTTGAATAATGTCACAAAATGCGACTAATTCAACATTAGTCAGCTTGCTCAAACTTGGCAAATGCTTACCATTCGCGATTCCACCGCAACCAATAATTCCAATTCGATACTTACGTGACATGTGAAGACCTCCAGTAGGTTTTTTCCTTGCATTCAACTATATGATATACAGACAACTTTCTTTAATGTAGCACAGTAAAACGCTTATTTTTAGTCTAACTTTCGGACAAGGATACTCAGAAAATACGACACGACAAAAAACCAGGAGAATTCCTCCCCTGGCACCGCCTCACCCAACCTTAACTACCCCCTGCCCGCTTCTGGGCATCCTCCATATAGCTCCGGTAGAGCTGTTCATTCGGTTGCTCCCGTGTTAAATCCTCGTAGTAGCGAGCGACCTTTTGAAAATAATAGGCATGCACCTCACTGGTTGGCACCAGTCGATGCGGCTCCCAACGATAGGTCTCCACGCGATACGCCTGACCTTGCTCCTGCGTCCAGAGCGCGATTTCACAAAGTCCATCCGGACCGTTTCGTGTCGGCATATCTTCAATTTCCAATTGTGAATAAGTCGTGCCAGGAGGTATTACACGTTGAAATCCTGTTTGCGTCCATTGAATAATATCCAGCTCTGCTGATGGTTCTTCGTCTCGTTGCCAGCCGATGATGACATCCCAGCCTTCTTTCCGTGACACAGGAGCTGCTGCAAAATCCTTCACAGCCTGCCCTCTGCCTGTAGACGCCGACCCAATCGGGAACCAATTGCCGGAATACTCCTTCAAGGAGAATAAATATTGACTATCTAAATATCTATATAGGGCTGTGATTTCTGGAAATCCATCCCCATCCACATCGGCGTAAAGTATCGCCGCGGGATTCCCCTCCTGCTGCAGCACGACAATCTCGGCCTCCTGAGGTATACAGCTGCGGACGACGGAAAGAAAATCAATTGAAGACAAGCTCATGGTTATCCCTCTTTTCGCATCTTCTCAACACAAGTATATGCGGAGGGGAACTTGGCACATGTATAGCTTCATGATGGCTGATAAGATGTTTAGCGGATTAGGCGCTGCCGCGTTGCTCATTATGCAGCTGGTGAACACATTGGATAAACCGTACGGTCTGGGTTTGCGCTCTCATCACGACGGAATGGGTTTGTACACGACCACCCCAACCATATTTGACACCGTTTAAGAAATCGCCGGATGTTACCCCTGTTGCTGCGAAGATGATATCAGAATCTCCTACAAGATCTGCCATTTTTAGAACTTTTGATGGATCGGAAATCCCCATTTTTAGACAACGAAGGCGTTCCTCCTCATTCTCCGGCAGCAGTCGTCCTTGCAACTCCCCGCCCATGCAACGCAAGGCAGCCGCTGCAAGCACACCCTCAGGAGCACCTCCTGAGCCAACATGTAGATCTACACCAGTCTCTGGGAAGGCTACCGCCATCGCACCGGCTACATCGCCGTCACTAAGCAAATAAATTTTGACACCTAGCTTGCGCAGGATCATGATGTGCTCCGCATGCCGATTACGATCAAGAATGGAGACTGTAAGCTCGGAGAGATCCTTATGCAGGATGCTTGCTGCTTTCTGAATGGTCACCTCTAGAGGGTCATCGAGACTCAGCTTGCCAGCCAAGCGTGGCCCTACGGCCAGCTTCGCCATATACATATCCGGTGCATGGAGGAGATTACCCTTCTCCGCAATAGCAACAACGGACAGTGCATTGTTACGCCCGCTTGCTACAATATCTGTTCCCTCTAACGGATCAACCGCCACATCATATTCAGGACCGATTCCACTGCCAACCTCTTCACCGATATAAAGCATGGGAGCTTCATCCATTTCCCCTTCACCAATGACGACTGTCCCGCGAAAAGGTACAGCGCTAAAATATTCACGCATCGCAGTAGTTGCAGCCCCATCCGCATCGATCTTATTCCCTTTTCCTGTCCAGCTGGCCGAGGCGATGGCTGCGGCCTCCGTTACCCGTACGATTTCCAACGACAAGTCTCTTTGCATACGCGCTCCATCCTCTCGAATTGGTTTGTTTATGTTGTTTGATGCGTTAAGATCTTTCCTCCAAGATTAAGCCTGCCGTTTCCTCAATCGCTTTCTCACTCACATCAATAACCGAACAACCCAACTCGCGATACAACCTCATGGCAAAAGCCATTTCTTCTTCCACACGCTCTTTCGTCGCATATTTGGCACCAAAAGGAAGTCCAACAGCTTTCAATCGTTCTGTACGAATCCCAATCAATTTATCCGCACTCATCGTGAGTCCGACCAATTTTTTCGGGTCCAGCTCATATAATATCGCAGGCGGTTTAACCTCTGGAACAAGAGGATAGTTCGATACCTTATATCCTTTGTGCGCCAAATAGATGCTAAGCGGTGTCTTCGAGGTTCGTGACGGTCCTATAAGTACGATATCCGCTTGTTTCATGGTGCTAGGATCCTTGCCATCATCACTATTGACGGTAAACTCAACAGCTTCAACCCGTTGATAATACTGTTCATCTAGCTGATAGAGCAGTCCCACTTTACGTTTAGGCGAGTCCTTAAACGTATCAATGAAGGCTTGCATCATGGGTCCCATAATATCGATCGCATTCACGTTCAGTCGGATGGCTTCCTGTCGCATCATTTCTCTAAGCTCTGGAAGCACGAGGGTGTAGGCGATAAAACCCTTCAGCCGTGAAGCTTCTTCTACGATCACACGCACTTCGTCTTCCGTTCGGATGGAGCCGACCCTCTTGACGACAACCTGACTTGCATTAAACTGTCTAATCGTTGCTTGAACAACCGTGTTTGCTGTCTCTCCTACCGAATCCGAACATACGAAAATGGTATGCAGCTTCTCTCCCATGTAAGTTCCCCCTGATTTACGTACCCAGCGCTACATCCAGCAGCAATTTGGTCATCGTTGTTTTCGTAATTCGGCCTACCACTTCTAGTCCTTCACGGCCTTCAACTGTTTTGACGACAGGTAAGCTGTCAACTTCATGATGAATCATTTTCCGTGCTGCCTCCAACACACTATCGTCGGGCTTCACTGTAATAATGTTAGGCTGTCTGGTCATCACTAGGGATACTGGCATAGCTGTTGCCGTTGCATGTCCTAACGTTACCTTGAGTAAATCCTTGCGCGAGACGATTCCAGCAAGCGCACCCTCCGGATTCACAATCATCAGACTTCCCACGTTTTCGAGAAAAAGTGTAACGACTGCGTCGCTGACGGTTATCGTTTCATGAAGTAAAACAGGAATGCTCATCACATCCTTTACCTTCATAGACTCGATCATCTTGAATGGTGCGTGTACGTCGAGTGCTGCTGTTCCGAGAAAATAACCTACTTTGGGCTTAGCATCGATGTGCCTTAACATCACTAAGACAGCTAAGTCCGATCGAATGGTCGGTCGACTAATCCCCAACAGCTCAGCGATACGTTCCCCAGCAATAGGGGCATATTTAGCGACGAGATCAATAATTTCTAACTGGCGGGCTGTAAGCTCGATGATGTTTCCCTCCTAAAGCGATGAAATACCGTTATATAGTGTGTTCTATTTGTTATATATTGTACATTATATAACATTTATTCGAAATATAAAGTTGTTTATTGCCTAAATAAGAAAATATTATCACCTATTTCATGAAATAGACAAAAAAACTCCATGCCTACCTAGATGGTAGGAGGAGTTTCTTCATTGCCATATTCGTCATGTACACACCTAACACGATACAGAAGGCACCCAACAAATGATAGAGCTGTAACGACTCTCCAGTGAAGGTGGTTGCGAAAATCGCGCTAAACAACGGAATAAAGTTGAGGAAACCAGCACAACGCTGCGGACCGGCAAGCTCAATCGCTTTATTCCAGCTCAGGAAAGCTACGATGGACGCGAAGATGCCTACATACAATAACCCGCTCATTAAGGCAGGACTCCACGCCACATGGGGTGCCTTAATCATCCACTCGATGGACGAACTCGGCATCAACACGACAAGCGCAACGGTTATTTGCACCAGCAAAAAGGGACTTGCGGGGAAGCGTCCCGCCATCTTTTTCATACCAACCGAATATAATGCCCAACATAAGATGGCGATCAGCATGAACCAATCCCCTTTATTGACAGATAACCGGAGAAGTGCGGACAAATCCCCCTGACTAATGATCCAACACACACCTAGGATGGACACACCAATTCCCGGCAGTGCCCACCAAGCGAGTCTTTCTTTCATAACAGCCCAAGTGATTAAGACTACGAAAATAGGTGTCGCCGAATTCATTAAAGAGGCATTGATCGAGCCCGTGTATTGGACAGCGACATAGGTTAGTGAGTTAAATCCCGCTACACCTGTCAGGGAGAGGAACAGCACCATTTTCCAATGAGCTAGAAATTCATGTTTAAGCTGCCAAGCTGCTTTTCCAAAAAAGGGTAGTAAACATAAAAAAGCAATACTCCAGCGCCCCACTGCCAATGTGATAGGAGGAATATGTAAAACGAGAGCCTTACCTGCTACAAAGTTCCCTCCCCATATGCAAGTTGCGAGAATTAATAATAAATACGGAGAACGTTTCAGCATCGATGAGCTCCTTTGGGATTTACGAATACACTTGTCCAATTCTTAGGCATCAACAAGTTTACCATCTCCCCACAGCTCTTAACAACCGTTCGCTCCAATCTGATTGCCGATAAACTTACGAACGATAGGGTAGTAGGATTACTTGATGGCAGTCCTGTTGCTTCCTATAGACAAGATACTGCTGCAGGAGAACGCCCCAACATGCTACAGATCCTCATCCAGAAATTGAACCTCACAAAAACAACCGAGGGGAATCATTTCGCGCAAATAGTGAAGCATATTTCCCTTCTCGTGCTCTTCCATCCGCTTAAGCGAATCGAAATCAAAATGAATCATGCTATTGATGACGTCATAATGCTTAAAACGCAAACGCCCGTATTGAAATTGCCGATTGATCGCGGCTAGAATACCGTATTGATTCAAGTTCGTACGCAAAGCGGTTTGCACAATTGCAAGCGGTACTTCCTGCTGTAAAGGAACATTATCCGCTCTAACCGCGTTATACGCCTTTACTTGATAAACCGCATAAGGATATAAGTAAGCGTTTGCATACTTCTCTACGTTCAACGCATCTTGCTTAGTTAGCTGCAAATCCTCCGTCCAAGCATAGATTGTCGCCTTATATTTCTCTGAAGTGTGAATTCGAATGTACCTTAACTGGGGAAAGCGAGTTTTCACAAGCTGTTCAGATAATAGCCGTGTTCCCATCAAGATCACCTCTTTCGATCATGCCGTTGTGATAGTAGTATATGCATGAAAACAAAAACAGCTATCCTTTTATTTTGAAAAGGCGCAGCTGTCTTTGTCATTACATTTATATTCGGGGACTTGTCCTAATATGATATGGCGGCAAAATAGGACCGCCCCTGAAGGTCAAATGACCTTGAGAGACGGCCCCACTCGCTGCTCTTCTTACAAGCCTTTCGCTTTCAAGAAAGCTTGCCATTGCTTTGTCGTTTCTGCATCAATCTTATCTTGGCCTGCAGCTTTCAGCTTGTCGATATATTTCTGTAATTGCTCAGCAGGATCTACAGCACCTGTTTCAAGGGCAACTTGGAACTCGTTATCTACGGCGGTCACATTGGCAACCTCCGATTTAATAGTGTCTCTATTCACATCAAAACCGTAGGATGCCGGTACCATCGCGCTTTGGTTCAATTTAATCGTTTTGTCCCAGACATCTGGCGTTTGTGCACCTTTCAAGTAGGCATTAAATTGATTTCCGAACACCCAATCCACATTCGGCGCATAGCCGGAATCCTTGATCGGCTCAATATATTTATCATCTTTTTTCGTATAGTGCTTGCCTTCCAATCCATTCGAAATCAAGTTATATAACACTTTGTCTGTGTTGACAAGGTTAATGAACATTAGTGCGCGTTCTGGATTTTTGGACGTTTTGGAAATAACCTGCATAGCACTCGCAACACCTGTGAAGTAGGAATCGGAGATTGGCACATACACAACAGCGTTACCGCCATTATTTGCCATTTCATCCACTTCGCCGCCTGGTTTCGTTGTAAACTCAAGGCTTACTGCCACTTTTCCTTTTTTCTTAAGATCCGTAATGTTTTTCAATAGAGGCGCATCCTCGTTGATATAGCCAGCTTTTGACCAGTTGTGCATTGTAGTGAAGAAGTCTTTCTTATTTTGCAGCTGTTGAATTTTCGTAATTGACGTGTACGCTTTGTCATCCTTTTTGTAGGCAACCGCAAGTCCATCTGCCGCAACCAGATTCGGATCTGTATAAAGACCCCATGAGTTCTGCGCCATACCGAAAGGAATGACATCCTTTTCATTGTCCTTAATCGATTTCAAGAATGGCTCAATATCTTTATACGTCTTAATCGAATTAACATCCAACTTATACTTATCGACGAATTGTTTTTGGATCACGAGGCTCTTTGTTTTGGCTGCGATTTGATAAACCGGGAAGCCATAGACCTTGCCATCGGTCGCTTTCATATCAGGCCAGAATTTGTCCGGGATATTCTTACGCGCGTCTGGCGCATATTTGCTAATCATCGCATCGGTTAATTCCAGGAGTGCCCCTTTATCGATATTGGGTTGATAGCTCAATAGCCAATATTTCGAGCCCCACGCCAAATCGAATGCTTCACCAGATGCCATGATTGTATTCAATTTCGGATCATACTCATCAAATGAAAGAGGCTTCAAGTCAATCGTTGCATTGATTTTACTTTTCACGTATTTGTTGATTTCCTCATTCACGAGAGCCTGATCTTTCCCAGGCGGATTACTTGGATAATAAAATGTCAATTTAACTTCTGGCAGTGTACTTGGTGCAGGTGTTGCAGGAGTCGTAGTTGTCGTTGTTGCCGGTGTTGTAGCCGCAGGAGATGACGTTTCACTTGCCTTATCGGTCGTACAACCTGCTAACATTGTAAGACTTAGAATCGTAATGGCCATACTGCTCAGGTACGTTTTYTTACCATTTTTCAACCTACACACCTCCGGATTAATAACCCCTATTGTCATTATAACAAGTACAGAAGCAACCCTCACCTCCTCTCATAGCTCATTAGGAAACTAACTCTTTAAAGATCCTACCGTAATGCCTTTAACAAAGTACTTTTGGAAAAAAGGAAACAAAATCATCATCGGACCACCTGCTACTAGCGCCATGGCCATCCGAACAGATAAGGTCGGAAAGTTGGCAAACTGTAGTTTACTTGCAGCCTCAGCCAGAGGGGAATTCGCTAGAAATTCGATTTGCGATAAAATGCGAACAAGCAGCAACTGAAGCGGTACATATTTGTTATCATCAATAAATAGCAGCGCATTAAACCAGTCATTCCAATAGGCAAAAGAGATAAATAATCCAAGTGTCGCTAGCGCTGGCGTGGAGAGTGGAACGATAATACGATAGAAAATGCGAAACTCGCTTGATCCGTCGATCTTCGCCGACTCGATGATTTCCATCGATATTTTGTCCAGATAACTTTTCATAATAATCACATTGAAGGGATTCATCAGTAGCGGAATAATGAGTGCAAGAATGGAATTTTTCAAATGTAGATACTGGGTCATCAAGATGTAAAAAGGAATTGTCCCCCCATTGAACAACAAGGTGAAGAAAATATAAAACGTAAGCGAACGATGATAGCGAAAGTCTCGACGTGACATCGGATATGCCGTCAATGTCGTCAACAACAGTGAAAGCACTGTCCCCGCAATCGTAATGCCAATCGTAACCCCATATGATTTCAGCCAAATGTTTGGTGACTTCAAGACAATTCGGTACGCTTCCAAGCTGAACTCTTTCGGAATAAAGCGGTAACCATAATGAACTAAACTGTTTTCCGAAGTCAGCGACACCGCTATAACGAGCACAAAGGGGATGATCATCAGCAGGCATATCAGTGTGAAAAACACATGAATAAACCAAATTGAGGCTGGCTTTGCTGGCTTAACTGGTTTAGTTAATGTAAGTTCCATGTTGACTCTCCCCTTTAAAATAACGCGTTATCTTTATCAATGCGGCGAACTGCTGCATTCGCTGATACGATCGTAATTAACCCCACGACAGATTGCAGAAAGCCTACCGCTGCCCCTGAATTAATGTCCCCAAGCTTCGCCAGAGCACGATACACATACGTATCAATAATATCTGTCGTCGCCAAATTGGCACCCACATTATTCGGTACAAAGTAATGCAATCCGAAATCACCTCRGAAAATATTGCCTAAGCCTAGAATAAATACAATAATAATTAACGGCTTCATAAGCGGCAATGTAATGCGTAAGATCATCTGTAGACGTGAAGCACCATCTAATTTCGCAGCTTCGTAATATTCCGTGTTGATCCCGACGATACCCGCATAATAAATCAATGTCGAGAAGCCAACACCTTTCCATACAGCAACCACGGGCAGAATAAACAGCCAAGGCGTTGTCTCTAAATACCATTTATGAGGTGACAGCCCGATGGTTTGAAGCAAGCTATTGAGATACCCACCCTTATGCTCCAAGAAAGCATACGTAATATAACCTACCAATACTAATGAGATGAAATAAGGAAGAAATAATGTCGTTTGATACACTTTCACCATGCGACCGCTTACCTCATATAACAAAATAGATAAGACCAGCGCTGCAAGCGTTCCGAGGAGGATATACG
>NZ_JBFUHL010000011.1:0-125855 GCF_056402415.1 Paenibacillus sp. P4_A9 | reverse complement strand
ATTCTGAACAATACTGCTTAGCTTCTCGCGTACATAAGCTGGATTGATCACAATGGACTCTAATGTGATTTCTGGTGCTTCAAAGGACAAATCTTCCAGCAATTTTTCTAAAATCGTATGTAATCGTCGAGCTCCGATATTTTYGGTTTGTTGATTTACTTCAACTGCAATTCGAGCAATTTCATGAATAGCTTCCTCCGCAAACTCAACAGTTATACCTTCAGTTTGTAATAAAGCTGTGTATTGTTTGGTCAAAGCATTCTTAGGCTCTGTTAGTATAGATACAAAATCCTCTAATGTTAAATCACTTAGTTCAACACGGATAGGGAATCTGCCTTGAAGCTCTGGAATGAGATCAGATGGCTTTGCAATATGGAACGCCCCAGCCCCAATGAATAACACATAGTCTGTTTTAACAGGTCCATATTTAGTTACTACCGTGGAACCCTCAACAATAGGTAAAATATCTCGCTGTACACCCTCTCGCGAAATATCCGGTCCGCTGCCGCCGCCGCGGCTGCTTGCGATTTTATCAATTTCATCAATAAATATAATGCCGCTTTGCTCTGCACGGTTAATCGATTCCTGGATAACATCATCCATATCAATTAATTTCTGCGCTTCTTCTTGTATCAACACTTTTCTAGCTTCTTTGACTTGCAATTTCCGCTTTTTCGTCTTTTTCGGGATGAGACTGCCTAACATTTCTTGCATATTCATGCCGGCTTGTTCATTGCCTTGACCGCCAAACATATCAAGCATAGAAGGCGCCGTGTCTTCTACCTCTATCTCAACGTGATCGTTCTCTAATTTACCATTGGATAATTGTTCGGCGACTTGAGCTCTTTTAGAAGCCAGATTGGGATCAGACGTCGTCTCTTCTTGCTCTTCTTTGTTTTGCCCGCCAAACAGCATCTCAAGCGGGTTACGTTGTGTTTTGGCACGAGTTGGGCTCGGTGCAAGCAAAGACACCAATCGCTCATTAGCAAGCTTCTCAGCACGATCCTTAACCTTCTCCATACGTTCTGCTTTGACCATACGTACGGCTGTCTCAATCAAGTCGCGTACCATCGATTCCACATCACGGCCAACATAGCCGACTTCTGTAAATTTGGTTGCTTCTACTTTAATAAAAGGTGCGCCGACCAGCTTCGCAAGTCTACGAGCAATTTCCGTTTTCCCAACTCCTGTAGGTCCAATCATGAGAATGTTTTTCGGCACAATTTCATCTCTCATGCTTTCATCGACAAGATTTCTCCGATATCGATTTCGCAAAGCGATCGCAACGGATTTCTTAGCTTTCTTCTGCCCCACAATGTATCGGTCTAATTCATGGACAATTTGTTTAGGTGTAAGGGAGCTGTTTGCCATATGTAGTACCCTCCTTAAATTTAGGCTAAAGCCAATTGATCAATTGAGAGCGTGTGTGTGATTCTATACAGAAACATACGTTCTGGTCTATTCAATTTCTTCAACAATAATATTATGGTTGGTAAACACACAAATTTCAGCTGCTGTCGTCAACGCCGCATGAGCGATTTCCTTCGCACTTAGTTGAGGGGCATGTCGATGTAACGCTCTACCCGCCGCTAGAGCGAAGCTCCCGCCAGAACCAATCGCCAAAATGCCATCATCCGGTTCAATGACTTCCCCATTACCTGAGAGCAGCAGAAGTCCAGAGGCATCCATTACAATCATCATAGCTTCCAGCCTGCGGAGCACACGATCTTGTCGCCAATCCTTGGTTAGCTCAACTGCAGCCCGCTGAAGGTTGCCATGGTGCTCTTCCAGCTTCCCTTCAAATTTCTCAAAGAGTGTTATCGCATCAGCAACGGATCCGGCGAAACCAGCTATGACTTTCCCTCTATGTAAACGCCGTACTTTTTTGGCCGTGCTTTTCATGATCATACTATTACCAAATGTCACTTGACCGTCGCCAGCTATAGCTCCCTTGCCTTGATGACGGATCGCAAATATTGTTGTCGCATGAAATGTTGCTTGATTGGTTTCCATTTCGATTCACCCCTCTATAAGAATCATATCCACGAAAGAGACCTCACCATGCGTAAGGTATGGGTCACAAAAATGAGAGAAACCTCTAGCGAGGTCCTGTCTGTCGAGAAGACCGCATCTAGAGGTAAATGTATGATCAAACGAATGAAAAATGCAATAAAAGATTAATTTATAGTAACATAGTGAATCAACTCATTACAACTTATTCAACAGGTGTTTTCACAAAATTCTGAATACTCTCTAAAGCACGGTTAGCCAACTTTTCGTATTTTTCTTTTTTATTACGAATACGCTCTGGCAGTGCAGGAAGAAGTCCAAAGTTTGCATTCATCGGTTGGAAATGTTTGAAGTCTGCTGTTGTAATGTATTGTGCCATACTCCCTAAAGTCGTTTCAGCAGGCAAGATCACGCAATCTTGGCCTTTCGCCATACGACCTGCATTAAGCCCAGCAATCAAACCAGAAGCAGCAGATTCTACATACCCTTCTACACCCGTCATTTGACCCGCAAAGAATAGATTCTCACGACGTTTGTATTGATAAGTCGGCTCAAGTAGCTTAGGTGAGTTAATAAATGTGTTGCGATGCATAACGCCATAACGGACGAACTCCGCTTGCTCTAGCCCAGGGATAAGCTGAAGTACGCGCTTTTGCTCTCCCCATTTCAAATGCGTTTGGAAGCCAACTAGGTTGTATAAGGTACCTGCTGCATTATCTTGACGAAGCTGCACGACAGCATGTGGCATTTTACCCGTATGCGGGTTAATTAAGCCTACTGGCTTCATAGGTCCGAATAAAACCGTTTGTTTACCGCGTTTAGCCATAACTTCTAAAGGCATACAACCCTCAAAATAGATTTCTTTCTCGAATTCCTTTAATTCTGCAACTTCAGCTGTAATTAGAGCCTCATAGAATACATTAAACTCTTCTTCTGTCATTGGACAGTTCAGGTATGCAGCCTCTCCTTTATCATAACGAGAAGCCAAATATACCTTATTCATATCGATTGAATCTTTCTCTACAATCGGTGCTGCAGCATCATAGAAGTATAAATACTCTTCACCCATTAATGCTTTGAGCTCTGCAGCTAAATCTGGCGATGTCAGCGGCCCTGTAGCTACCACCGTGATCCCATCAGGAAGCGTTTGAAGCTCTTCATTGCGAACCTCAATTAATGGGTGATTGCGCAACGTATTGGTCACTGCTTGAGAGAAGCCATCACGGTCAACCGCTAATGCTCCACCAGCAGGTACTGCATGCTCGTCAGCGCAAGATAGAATGAGAGAGTCCATACGTCTCATCTCTTCTTTTAAAACACCAACGGCATTCGTGAGGCCATTGGAACGTAGTGAGTTACTGCATACGAGTTCAGCGAACTGATCTGTCATGTGTGCAGGTGTTTTTCGTTTGTTACGCATTTCATATAAAGTAACAGGCACGCCTTGACGGGCAATTTGCCACGCGGCTTCACTGCCTGCCAATCCTGCGCCGATGACTGTTACTCTTTGATTTTCCGGCAAAATCAGACACCTCTAATCTTTCATATCATCTGTGTGATCGGAATCTTCAACTTCTTCCTTGTGATCACATTGTGTACATTGTATCGTTACGCCATTTTTGCTTCGCTTCTCAATCATCATCGAGCTGCAAGCTGGACACGGCTTATTAACGGGTTTATCCMAAGAAACAAAATCACAGGTTGGATACTGGTCGCACCCGTAAAAAACTCGYCCCTTTTTACTTCTTCGTTCAACAATCTTACCCGAGTGGCATGTTGGGCATGTGACTCCTATATCCTTAATGATTGGTTTCGTATTCCGGCAGTCAGGGAAACCTGAGCAAGCTAGGAATTTACCGAAGCGCCCCATTTTATAGACAAGGTGCTTCCCGCATTTCTCACAAATCTCATCCGAAACTTCATCCTGGATTTCAATTTCTTTCATTTCCTCTTCAGCAAACTCTAAGCGCTTTTCAAAGGAAGTGTAGAAGGTATCCAATACTCTGACCCAATCCTCTTTCCCCTCTTCAACAAAGTCTAGTTCTTCTTCCATATGAGCCGTAAACTCGATGTCCAGAATTTCCGGGAAAAATTCCTGCATTAATTGTATGACAAGCTCACCTAGCTCCGTTGGCACGAATTTCTTTTCTTCGATTGCCACATAGCCACGCTTCTGAATCGTTTCTAGTGTAGGTGCGTAAGTACTTGGTCGCCCAATACCCATTTCCTCAAGCGCACGTACTAAACGTGCTTCTGTATACCTTGGAGGCGGTTGCGTAAAGTGCTGCTTCGGTTCCACGCTTTGCTTTGACAACGTATCGCCCTTGGACAGTGGTGGCAGTAACTTATCCTCTTCTGTCGTGCCGTCATCATTACTTTCGACATACACCTTCATAAAGCCAGCAAACTTCATTTTAGAGCCATTCGCTCTAAAAATCGTTTCTCCCGCATGTAAATCGATCGTCATTGTGTCCAGAATAGCAGATGCCATTTGACTCGCAACAAAGCGATCCCAGACCAGCTTGTACAATCGGAACTGATCTTTACTCAAGAACGCTTTCATTTGCTCAGGTTCACGAAGTACAGAAGTCGGCCTGATCCCTTCATGCGCATCTTGGGCATTCGCATTTTTCTTCAGATACTGACGAGGCGTCTCAGGATAGAAGGTTGGGCCGTATTTGGTCATAATAAATTCTTTGGCTTCTTCTTGGGCAATAGGAGAAATCCGCGTAGAATCCGTACGCATATACGTAATTAAACCGACGGTACCTTCTTTGCCTAAATCGATACCTTCATATAATTGCTGCGCCACAGACATAGTTTTGGATGCACGGAAATTAAGTTTTCGCGCTGCTTCCTGTTGCATGGAGCTTGTAATAAAAGGAGGGGAAGGATTACGCTGACGTTCTTTCTCTTTCACTTCTTTCACAATAAACGCATCGTTACCCATTGCAGCAAGAATCAAATCGACATCTTCTTGTGAATGCAGCTCTTTTTTCTCACCATTGTGGCTATGATACTTGGCTTCAAATACGGTTTTACCCGCATCAAGAACAGCAGTTATTGACCAGTACTCTTCTGGTTCAAACGCCTTAATTTCGTTCTCGCGATCTTGGATTAATTTAACCGCTACGGATTGTACACGACCTGCTGATAGCCCTTTCTTCACTTTTTTCCAAAGCAAAGGACTGATTTTGTAACCAACAAGACGATCCAAAATCCGACGCGCCTGCTGGGCATTCACCAAATCTTGATTGATGCGCCGAGGCGTTTTGAAGGCATCCTTGACGGCTTCCTTCGTAATCTCATTAAATACAACACGGCATAGCTCATCAGGACCAACAGACAAATAGTGTGCTAAATGCCAGGCGATCGCTTCACCTTCACGATCCGGATCCGCCGCCAGATATATTTTTTTTACTTTTTTGCTTGCGTCTTTTAGTTCTTTAAGGATAGAACCTTTTCCACGTATTGTTATGTATTTAGGCTCAAAGTTATTATCGACTTCTACGCCAATTTGGCTTTTCGGAAGGTCGCGAATATGACCCATCGATGCTTTTACGATGAACTTACTGCCTAAATATTTGCCGATGGTTTTGGCTTTTGCTGGTGACTCAACAATGACTAACGAATCTGCCATGGTTCGTCCTTCCTCCCCTCTTGGTTTCAAGGTAAAGTTTACTTGGCGAGAAGCAAAACTTCGTGAATAGCCTATGCTCGAATGTATGTTGAACCCGGAAGCTGTTTAATCGCCTTTTTCAATACCAAAGATAACAGAACTGCATGCAAATGTCCAAACGTAAATTGACTGTCTTCTAATAAAGTGTCAATTGAGATCGGTGCATCTGACAACTTTCGAACAATTTCGACTTCATCCTCGGATAGAATGAAAGTCGGTTCTGGCTTAAATGCAACATTTAATTCATCCAGATTTATCATGTGTTTATAATCTTCGACAATCTCCTGGGCACTGGTGACTAATTTCGCGCCATCCTTCAGAAGCTTGTGAACACCGCTGCTTTGTCGAGAATTAATGGGTCCTGGAACAGCGAAGACATCGCGCGAGGCATCTACGGCAAACGCAACAGTGATCAGTGATCCACTATCCTCAGCCGCTTCCACTACCGTAACGCCCAGAGATAACCCAGCAATAATACGATTCCTCTGTGGAAACATACCAGGGTGCATACCAGTGCCAATCGGGTATTCCGAAATAATGACACCTTCCTGCTCAATGTTACGATATAACAGCGCATTCTCTCGCGGGTATATCATATTGATCGCACATCCAAGCACAGCCACTGTTTTCGACTTCCCTTGCAGTGCACCAATATGAGCTTTGCTATCGATTCCTCTTGCTAGCCCGCTTACAATCCCAAATCCTGCTCTCGAAAGTGAAGCTGCCCACTCTTCGGCGATTTTCTTCCCGTACAGCGTTGGTGTTCGCGTACCTACCATACCAAGTAAGTGACCCTTTAAAAACGAAGGATCGCCTTTCACATATAAAACCCAAGGAGGCTGCGCAATTTCCTTTAGAATAGCGGGATACCCCTCGTCGAAACGAGTTACAATCTGAATCGCTTGACTTTTATATACACGTAGCTTTTGTTCAATAAAAGCAGGTGTCAGTCGTGTCGAAATTAGTTCTGCTATCGAAGCACGAATCCCAAATGAAGCGATTTCTGCTGCCGATAACGCCAATAATACGCTAGGTTCAGGGAATCGACTTAAGAGCTGGTGAATCGTTTTCCACCCTACCCCCTCAAGCTCATGTAAACCAATTAAACAGTTGCGATTATCCATTAGTATATACACTCCTTCCATGAATGACAAATCTATGCATTGGATAAAAATAAAAAAACCTCCCAAATCCCAATTAAGGGAAATGGAAGGTTGCTTACCTTCGTGAAACGAAGCTTATTTTTTTGTGATAACTGTATCCAGTAAACCTTTTTCTTCAAGTACGCTAACAAGTGTTGAACCCATTTCGGATGGTGTAGCCGCTACACGGATACCGCATCTTTCCATAGTTGCAACTTTCTCAGCTGCAGTACCTTTACCACCGGAAATAATGGCACCAGCATGGCCCATACGTTTTCCTGGAGGCGCTGTTTTACCGCCGATGAAGCCAACAACTGGTTTTGTCATGTTCGCCGCTACCCACTCCGCTGCTTCTTCTTCAGCCGTTCCGCCGATTTCACCGATCATGATAACAGCGTACGTATCTGGATCTTCGTTAAAACGTTTAAGGATGTCGATAAACTCGGATCCTTTAACTGGATCTCCACCGATACCAACTGCGGAGGATTGTCCAATTCCGCGTGTTGTCAATTGGTGAACAGCCTCGTAAGTCAATGTTCCGGAACGCGAAACAACACCTACGTGACCTGGTGTATGAATGTAACCTGGCATGATACCGATTTTGCACTCTCCTGGTGTGATAACACCTGGACAGTTTGGTCCGATAAGAACGGTATTTTTACCTTCAAGGTAGCGTTTAACACGTACCATATCAAGAACTGGAATACCTTCTGTAATACAGATAACCAATTCAAGCTCAGCTTCAATCGCTTCGATGATGGATTCTGCAGCAAAAGCTGGTGGTACATAGATAACGGATGCCGTAGCACCAGTTACTTTTTTCGCTTCAACAACTGTGTTGAAAACTGGCAATTTAACAAGCTCACCATTTTCCAAAGTAATATCTACAGTTGTTCCGCCTTTACCAGGAGTTACGCCACCCACCATTTGCGTGCCGTAGTCCAGACCGCCTTTGGTATGAAACAAACCCGTAGCGCCGGTAATCCCTTGAGTAATGACTTTTGTATGTTTATTGACCAAAATACTCATGATCGAATGTTCACATCCCTATATAGTTTTCAAACCGCACCGGTTTGATTATTTAACAAGTGCAACGATTTTTTGAGCGCCGTCTGCCATAGAATCAGCAGCAACAATGTTCAAGCCGGATTCGTTAAGCAGCTTTTTACCAAGCTCAACATTAGTTCCTTCAAGACGAACAACAAGCGGACGGGATAGTCCTAGCTCTCTAGCAGCAGCTACAACACCTTCAGCAATTACGTCACAACGCATGATACCGCCGAAAATGTTAACGAAAATCCCTTTTACTTGCTCATCAGACAAGATGATTTTGAAAGCTTCAGTAACTTTCTCTTTCGTAGCACCGCCCCCTACGTCTAGGAAGTTAGCAGGGTCTCCGCCGTAGTGCTTGATAATGTCCATAGTGGCCATAGCAAGTCCAGCGCCGTTAACCATACAACCGATGTTACCATCAAGAGCGATGTAGCTCAGGTCATATTTGGAAGCTTGGATTTCTTTCGCATCTTCTTCTTCTAGGTCACGAAGCTCAACGATGTCTTTGTGACGGAAAAGAGCGTTAGAATCGAAGTTTAATTTCGCATCAAGTGCCATAACGTCACCAGAGCCTGTTACAACCAATGGGTTGATTTCAGCAATGGAAGCGTCCTTCTCAACGAATGCTTTGTACAGAGCAAGCATGAACTTAACTGCTTTGTTTACAAGCTCATTCGGGATATTGATTGCGTGAGCAAGTCTACGTGCTTGGAAAGATTGAAGACCGATTGCTGGGTCAACAACTTCTTTGAAAATTTTCTCAGGAGAATGTTCAGCTACTTCTTCAATTTCCGTACCGCCCTCTTCAGAAGCCATCATAACGACGCCACCTGTTGTACGGTCAACAACAACACCTACGTAATATTCTTTCTTAATGTCACAGCCCTCTTCGATCAAAAGGCGTTTAACTTCTTTACCTTCTGGACCAGTTTGGTGAGTGACAAGCACTTTACCTAGAATTTCGCTAGCATATGTACGAACTTCCTCGAGGCTCTTAGCAACCTTAACGCCGCCTGCTTTACCGCGACCTCCGGCATGAATTTGTGCCTTTACTACGACGACGGATGTTCCAAGTTCTTTTGCCGCTTCAACTGCTTCATCAACGGTAAAAGCAACCTTTCCGTTAGGAACGCTGACTCCGTACTGTCTCAGGAGTTCTTTGCCTTGGTACTCATGGATATTCATTTCCTAAATCCTCCTATCAGTATGGACTTTCTATACGTGCTATACAGGGAAAAGTGTAATTTCCAATTGACGTTGTGCACGAGAATATATCTTGCTACCGGAATTAGTATCACACTTCTTCGCAAGCCCTAACCATTGTATCACATTATTTTCGACAGTTTCTTTATTTTTTTCGTTAATCCATTCAAATTTTCCTTTCACACTGAAAAACTTTAGCTATCACTCGACTCACGCAACAAATAAAAAAACGTATTTCTCATGTAATGAAAAATACGTCATGCTTCAACTTGGTTAATAGAACGAAGTTGGTGTTGTGTTGACCCGAGGTTCACGCTCTGCTTGCTTAATAAAACGCATTTCATTCGCAGAAAAGTTGCAGATCAAGCACTGAATCGTTGGTTCAGGCTCAGGAATGACGCCTGGATCATGGAATTCAGTTATATTCCCAGATAATGCGTCCTTTAAAAATGACTGCGAATAGCTCGTAATTACATTAAATTTAATACGATTTGACCGGCAATTGGGACAAAAATATGGTTTTTCTTGCATATCATCACCTCATCTTCCAGTATGTGCATGTCGCACATTTTTAAAACGTGAACACCTCTCGACAATATTTGCGTAATTTTACCAATTGTGATTATAATAAAAGAAATTAATCGGATCAATGAGGAAGCACCTTTTATCCAATTCGAACTCAGTTATTGCAACTGTGATTTCAATGGAGAAGAAGGTGTTTTTATGTATGGCAAAGTCATGAGCGCTTGTTTACAAGGGATTGAGGGAAGACCGATCGAAGTCGAGGTTGATATTTCAAGCGGCCTACCTCAGATTAATCTTGTTGGTCTACCAGACTCAGCGATTCGAGAATCCGTGGAACGAGTTCGTTCTTCAATTAAAAACTGTGGGTTCACGTTCCCTATGGACCGGATTACCGTTAATCTCGCTCCTGCTGATTTACGTAAGGAAGGGTCGTCCTTCGATCTTGCCATTGCGGTAGGCATTCTCATCACTACTGGACAAGTTCATTTAGAAGGCTATCCAACCACATTATTTCTAGGTGAACTTGCTTTAGACGGTTCTCTTCGTCCTATCCCTGGTGTGTTGTCGATGGTCCATGCGGCCAAAAAGGTGGGTATTAGGAGAGTTTGCTTGTCAACTGTGAACGCGCCTGAAGCGGCATTAATTGAGGGTGTTGAGGTATGTGTCATAACGAATCTTTCTGATTTCAAAAATTGGAACAAAAGTTCGTATCAGGAATTTATCTATCAGATTGCTGACCGCGAATCAAATGAGCCATCTATTACAATCAATAAGCAGTCTAATTATGTTGAAGATTATGCCGATGTCAATGGACAGCATCAGGTTAAGCGTGCCATGATGATCGCTGCAGCAGGCATGCATAATTTGATCCTCCTTGGTCCGCCAGGGACTGGAAAGACGATGCTTATCAAGCGTCTTCCTTCCATTCTTCCACCTATGACTGACCGTGAGGCTCTAGAGGTTACGAAGATCTACAGCGCCTCCGGTAAATTGACGGATCGCTCCACACTGATGCGCGCAAGATCATTCCGTGCCCCGCACCACTCCATCTCTGCTGCTGGCCTCGTTGGCGGAGGAACGATCCCCAAGCCTGGTGAAGTGAGCTTATCTCATCGTGGGATCCTTTTCCTAGACGAGCTTCCAGAGTTTACACGAAACGCACTCGAAGTTCTCAGGCAACCACTTGAGGATCGCTACGTCATGATTGCTAGAGCAAGAGCCGTATATACATTTCCTTCTCATTTTATTTTGGCAGCCGCTATGAACCCATGTCCATGTGGTTATTATGGTGCCGAAACGGAGGCTAACGCTTGCATCTGCAGTCCCGCTAGGATCGTTCACTATCGCTCCAAAATCTCAGGCCCACTTCTCGACCGAATCGATCTCCATGTTGAAGTCCCTAAACCAAGCTATGCCCAATTAAAAGACAATGCCTCAAATTTATCCTCCAGCGAAATGCGAGCTAAAGTGATGCAAGCCCATTTACGACAACAGAAACGTTACGTAGGAACCGACATTCAACATAATAATGAATTAAGCGGTAGATTGATGCGGGAAATTTGCCGATTAACACCTGAAGGGGATCAGCTACTGCGGGTTTCGTTCGAGGCATTGGGACTCAGTGCACGAGCGCATGATCGGATCCTACGGCTCGCACTCACAATTTCGGACTTAGACGGTTGTGATCGTATTCACCCTTCTCATCTAGCGGAAGCCATCCAATATCGAAATCTGGATAAAAACCAACGTATTGAAGAGATTGAGATTTGATTTGACCTGATCTGACCTGGACTGAGCTGAACTAAACGAAAAATCTTGCTTAAAAATAAAAGCCTCTTGATTCGTCATTATGGTAAATGACCGTCAAAAGGCTCTTTGTATATGTACGATCTGAGGTTCCGCGTTAATGTCGGACATTTCCACTGTGATGACATCGAATTGAATAGACTGCTCGTATTTCTGATAACGATGCAAATAAAATTGTGCAATGTCTCGGATCTTCGCCTGTTTGCGGTAGTCCACGGACTCTTTGGCAGTACCGAATCGGCTAGAAGGACGTCTTGTTCGAACCTCAACGAAAATGAGTTTATTCGCTTTCTCGGCGATGATATCTATCTCACCAGAACGACAGCGCCAATTTCGCTCGATAATCTGGTACTCCTGCTCAAACAGGTAGTCGAACGCCAGTTCTTCGCCCTTTCTCCCCAACAGTTTACGATCATCTTTAGGCGGAATTATACTCATCTAATCATGCCTCGAAGGTCTCATCCGTTGATCGGACCGATAAATAAAACTAAGTACTTCAGCTACTAATTGATAAAGCTCAGGAGGAATTTCTTGATCAAGATCAAGCTTTGATAAAACCTCAACTAACGACTTATCCTCTTGAATCGGAATGCCATTTTCCTTCGCTTTTTGTAAAATGGCTTCTGCCATATGCCCTTTCCCTTTGGCAATGAGGGTTGGGGCTTTCTGTGCTTCTGGTGAATAGCGAAGCGCTACCGCCTTTTTTATCGGAGTTAGCTGCGATTCCTCGGGTGCTTTTTTGGGTGGGCTCATGCGCGAACATCAACCCCTTTATAGGTTCTAGGTCGATAAAGCTCACTCAAATCAACGCGTCCATCCAAAGAACCTATTTTTGCTGCCTCTTCTTTACCCTCCTGAACTTCAAGAGGTTTTGGATAAGGCGAACATTTTAATGAGATGAACTGATAGCCGACACTGTTCATGGCAGCTGCAATTTCTTCTTTGGACGACTCCATCAACCCTGCTAAAGCTGGATGATCATTATGAATGTTCAACGAAACAATTTTGTTAACGACTTGAACATCGAGCAAAGTATTGCCCATGACCTTCATTTGTAGATCAAACAAAAGCCGACAGTTGCTTGCATCTACCTCGCCACGGCTTCCTTTGCGGGATTGAATATGAATAGCTGCCGTTTGCTGACCTGAACTGTCCAAAAAAGGGACAAACATGGTCATCTGCGTAAACATCGCATTCTTGTCATTCGTTAGCATTAACTGCTGCCCAGTAATTTGACTGACAGCTTGCTGCGCTGCTTCTTTCAGTGGTGCAGGTATATCATCGGATGCTGTAAGTTGAAGCAAAAGGCTTTTCAGCGTTTCCGTTGTTGACTTAACTATCTCACCTTGTTGATCAGGCGCGTTGGCATTGATGAGCGAAAAGGCGTTATCTGTGGCTTGTTGGCGCACAGGCATAGGATTGCCGCGCTCGTCAAGCTTCGCGGCAAGAGTAGATTCATGCTCTACGCCAACGGCTTTGAGCATCCGGCTGATCCAGTTCGTTTCTGGATCAGCTTTGGGTGGGGCGAGAGGCGCACTTGCTTGCGCTTCTTTAGGGGCTGGCCCCCCCTCCTGCTTCGCAGGGGGGACTTGCGCAGGCAAGGGTGCTGGCGAACCCGCTTGCAGCGGTTCGCCTTGCTTCACAGGCTCAGCGCTGCGCGCCTGAGCCTCCTGCAGTGCCGCCGGCTTCGCCGAGGCGGCCACCGGTGCCGCTGCCGGCTGCGCAGCCAGCGCGGGAGAGGCTCCGCCTGCAGCCGCGTTACTGCCACCAGCCTGCCAAGCAGCTGGTGGGCTAGACACCTGCGGCGACGCAGCCGCAGGCTCGTCCGCGGCGGAGCCTGGCGCAGCCAGCTCCGCAGGGCGCACAGCTGCGGCCGTAGCGCGCAGCTCTTTCAACAGCGACACAACCTGCTTGGCGGTTTCCGCCGCAGGGTGTGTCGGGTCTTGCTCAAGCAGCGCCGTAGCCTGCTGCTCGAGCTTTTCCAACACCTGGCCCGCCGAAGGGCCGGTTGTTACTTGCTTTAAAGCGTCCACTATTGTAGGCGTAAGCGGCAGCCCCTTCTTCGAAGCAAGCACGGCCGCTTGAAGCCACTCTGCTTTATTGGTACCCTGTGGCATCTCACGCATCACAGTCTCAAATGCCTTCACATTTTCCTTGGACACAGGAACGCCTTCCTGCTGTAATTGCTGGACCATTTGACGATTGCCCGCTGTATCCTTCACTTCAAAAGCTTTAAGAAGCTCACCAAGTGAGTCATCTGTAATCTGCACATCCGAAGAAACTAGCGGCTTTAGCAAAATTTGACCGCCTTTTGATTCGGGCTGAACCTGCAGCATTGTCACATCACCTTGCTTAAGCGGTGTTTCCAGTTTTGCACGAACTAGCGTACCACCTATATTCACTAGTGCTTCTTGGTCACTTAGGAGCTGAAGCACAACGCCTTTGACAATTTGTCCAACCTTTAATTCGAGCGTCTTTGGATCAGCTGCTGTTAAATCCCCAACCAGGTTACGAATTAAACTACTAATATTCAAAATGCTCACCTCAAATCTGATTACACGTATGTATATTATCGGCGTTTAATGACCGTTTCGTTACATTAGAATGTTAGATCAGGTCTAACACTAATTGTTCCAATTGCAATTCGTTCTCTTGTGCTTCGAGCTGCGCCATAATTTTACGAATAAATAATTTCCGGTGTAACGATGTAGGGCCATATCTCAAAAGCATCTCTCTATGATGTTTCGTGGCATAACCTTTATGTACAGCAAGTCCATACTCTGGATACTGCTCGTCCCACTCCGCACACATGCGATCTCTCGTCACTTTGGCAATAATCGAAGCCGCTGCTATCGACTGACTTAACGCATCCCCATGAATAATGGCTGATTGAGGTAAATCTACGTCCACATTCTCTGCATCAACAAGTAAATAATCCGGTACAATTTGTAGCTTCTCAACAGCTATTTTCATCGCTAATCTCGATGCCTGCTTGATATTTAATGCTTCTATGCCTTCAACATTAACAATGCCAATGCCAACCGAGATGGCCTCATCCATAATCTGATCAAAAAGGAGCTCTCGCTTCTTTTCCGACAGCTTTTTGGAATCGTTGACCCCTTCAAGAACATGCCCCATCGGAAGAATAACAGCAGCAGCCACCACATCCCCAAATAAACACCCGCGACCAACCTCATCAATTCCTGCTATTGCCGTGAAACCTTGCTGCCATATGTCTTTCTCATGTTCTAACACAATATCCGCCCCTTTCCATCACTTCATTATAAAGGAACGGCGCTTCGTCAAGCCAGACCCATTTTTTACTACGTCCTATCCGGTACAAAAAGAAAAACCCAAGGCCAAGGCCTCAGGTTCTTCCTGATTTGTTTGATTAAAAAGGTCTTTCCAAGGAAATACGGCCCATTTTACCGGCTCTCAGATCACGAATAATGATGAGGGAAGCTTTGTCCAAATCAACTTTACCCCCGCTCATAATTGCGCCGCGCTTACGCCCGATCGCCTCCATGACCTTCACCATTTCCTGAATATTATCCATATCATCTGGAAGCTCCTGAACACCGAAGCGCTCTTGGATACCGGCTCCATAATGCTGAACCATATATTTAATCGTAAACAAAGCTACGTCATCCAAATGCAGCAGTTCTTCCTTGATTGCCCCAGTTGCAGCCAAACGCATGCCAACCATCTGATCCTCGAATTTTGGCCACAAAATCCCCGGCGTATCCAACAGATCCATTTCGGTACCGACTTTGATCCATTGCTGACCTTTTGTCACACCTGGCTTATCCCCGGTTGCAGCAATTTTCTTGCCTGCCAACTGATTGATCAGCGTTGACTTACCCACATTCGGAATCCCAACAATGAGTGCTCTGATTGCACGTGGATTAATACCTTTGCGCAGCATCGTCTCGATTTTATGGGCCCAAAGCTGTTTGACTCTTGGCAAAATTTCCTTGACATGCGTTCCGTTCGCAGCGTCAATCGGCAAGGCAGGTAAGCCTTGATCCGCGAAATATTTTACCCATTCTGCCGTCACTTGTGGATCAGCTAGGTCATTCTTGTTAAGCAATACGAGACGCGGCTTACCTTTTAAAATCTCATCAACCATCGGGTTCCGGCTGGAAAGCGGGATGCGGGCATCCAAGAGCTCAATCACGACGTCAATCAGTTTAAGCTTTTCCTCGATCTGTCTGCGAGCCTTGGTCATGTGACCGGGAAACCATTGAATGGTCATTTCTCTTCACCTCAAAAATGTATGAAACTAATTTTATTCATCGGCCAGAAGATAACTTCTGCACGGCCAACGATTTTATTGTAAGGCACAAAGCCAACACTTTTCGTTCGACTATCTTTGGAATTCGGTCGATTATCGCCCATGGCAAAAATCTCGCCTTCCGGTACTTTTGTTTCAGGGAAATCCAACAATGTGTTATAAGGATGTCCTTCTTTAACAGCTTGATCAATTGCGTCCTGGATGTACTTCTCGTGCATTTCTTCGCCGTTTATATACACCTTATCGCCAGCTACCTTTACAGTTTCCCCAGGAAGCGCGATGACACGTTTGATATAATCTTTACCTTCAGGAGCATGAAATACGATGACTTCGCCTCGTTTAGGATCACGAATATCATACACAATTTTATTAACGATCAGTCGCTCACCCGTAAAGAAATTCGGATGCATCGAATCTCCATCTACAATAAATGGGGAGAAAAGGAACCAACGAATAATAATGACAAGTACACCTGCAATTACTAACGCTTTAATCCATTCCCATGTTTCACTTTTTGCTTTCACAATCGTTGCTTGGGTAGCATTGATTGGCTGATTGGGTTGCATTTGATCATTCTCTTCCATCACTGACGGCCTCGCTTCCAGTTTTGGTTTTATCTCTTTTATATCCTAGTATGTACAGAAAAAATGAAAAGGAGACTTGACTGAACAAGCCCCCCATTTTACTATCGAATTTCTTTAATTCTTGCTGCTTTACCACGAAGACCACGCAAATAATAAAGTTTCGCACGACGAACTTTACCACGGCGAGCCACTTCAATCTTGTCAATCTTCGGAGAATGGAATGGGAAAGTTCTTTCCACACCCACACCGTAAGAAATTTTACGAACTGTAAACGTTTCGCTGATTCCACCGCCGTGGCGTTTAATAACAACACCTTCGAACAGCTGAATACGCTCACGTGTACCCTCGATAACTTTTACGTGTACTTTAAGTGTGTCTCCTGGACGGAAATTAGGAATATCCGTACGGAGTTGCTCTTTCGTAATCTCTTGAATAAGATTCATAGTTGACTCCCTCCTTCCACACAGGTGTTCATTCCGCTAATAGTTAGTACATCTAAGTTGTTATGCGTAGAGGACCACCAGACTCGAACTATTGAAAAAATCACAACAGAATATATATTACCATAGTCCAAGGATTAATTCAATAGAGAAGTTTCCGAGGACACATTTCACTTGTTTATTTCCTGTTCTTGCTTTTGCTTATGCCATTCCGCTACCCAGACCTTTTCCTCTTTAGATAAAACTCTGCCCTCGAGTAAATCTGGTCTACGTTCTAAGGTTCGGATTAACGACTCTTTAAGCCGCCATTTTTTCACATTAGCATGATGGCCCGATAGAAGCATTTCTGGAACTTCCCAATCTCTGAACTTGGCAGGCCGCGTATAATGAGGATACTCCAAAAGCCCTGTTGAGAAAGAATCCGTCACTGCGGACATCTCATTCCCGAGTACCCCTGGTAAGAGCCTCACTACGCTATCTATAATGACCATAGCAGGTATTTCACCGCCAGTTAGCACATAATCACCGACGGACAGCTCGTCCGTCACTAGATGCTGTCTAATCCGTTCATCATAGCCCTCATAGTGACCGCAAATAAATACAAGATGCTCTTCGCCAGCTAGTTCTTCCGCTTTCTTCTGCGTGAAGGTTTCCCCTTGTGGACATAACAGAATGACACGCGGCTTCACCGCTTCTCCCTCAGCTGTCTGATGAGTCGGCAAATCTTCGACTGCTCCAAAGATCGGTTCAGGCTTGAGTACCATGCCCCCGCCGCCACCGTATGGGTAATCGTCGACTGTATTATGCTTGTTCGTGGAATAATCCCGAAAATTAACCGTGCTCAGCGAAACGATTCCCTTATCACGCGCTTTCCCTAGAATACTAGATGAAAACACGCCCTCAAACATTTCTGGGAACAAGGTTAAGACATCAATTTTCATTCCAATAACCCTTCCATTAGATGAATCCGAATCGTTTTGTTAGGAATATCCACCTTTAGGATGACATCATCGATAACCGGAAGCAAAAGCTGTTTTCCTTTTGGCAACGAAACAACCCACACATCATTCGCACCTGGTGTCAGCACTTCAGAAATCAAACCTAATTCTTGGTCTTCTTCCGTAACGACTTTGCAACCAATGATTTCGTGATAATAATATTCTCCCTCTTCGAGTGGCTTTTGATTCTTAGCTTCAATTTTCAAAAGAGAGCCTTTATATTTCTCAACATCGTTAATGTTCGAGAATTGATCAAACAATACGATAAACACGTTCTTATGTAAGCGGGACGTTTTCACCGTCACCGGCGTTTGCTTATTTTGAGAGTCCACAATGATTAACGTATTACCTACATCAAATCGTTCAGGAAAATCCGTTTCCGGTACTATTTTAAGCTCTCCACGTATCCCGTGGCTATTTACGACTTTACCAACCGTCACTAATTTCTCCGTCATATGCGCTTGCCCAACCTCCACATTAAATTACCTTCTTCTCCATATGCGAAAAAAGGCTAGGAATAAATCCTAACCTCATTTCTTATGAAACGATTTCAACGGCTACCCGTTTCGTTTCTTTCACAGCTGCCGACGTGACTACCGTGCGGAGCGACTTCGCAATCTTGCCTTGCTTGCCAATTACTTTTCCGACATCGTCGGGATGAACTGAAAGCCTGTACTCGATCTTGTCCTCTTTCTCCACCACAGCGACACGTACCTCTTCCGGATGATCGACAAGAGCCTTAGCAATTACGGTGATAAGATCCTTCATGAACCCACCCTCCGAAAGATAACAGATTACTTCTGTAATTTCAGCTCGTGAAACTTAGTCATCAAACCTGCTTTTGAGAACAGGCTGCGAACTGTATCGGACGGTTGAGCGCCAGTTTGAAGCCATTTAAGCGCTTTTTCCTCATCAAGAACCACAGCTGCTGGTTCAGCAATTGGATTATAAGTACCGATTTCTTCGATAAAACGACCATCACGCGGGGAACGGGAATCCGAAACCACGACACGGTAAAAAGGAGCTTTATGAGCGCCTACACGTTTAAGACGAATACGTACTGCCATTGAAAAATCACCTCCTACTTAGAATAAACACCATTATTTAAAAGGGGAATTTAAATCCCTTGCCTAACTTCTTCATGCCTTTGGCGCCTTTCGGCCCCATCATACCTGAGAATTGCTTCATCATTTTGCGCATATCATCGAATTGCTTAATGAATCGATTGACTTCCTGCACTGAATTCCCGCTACCCGCTGCAATCCGTTTGCGACGATTCGCATTCAGTAACTCTGGTTTACGCTTCTCTTCAGTCGTCATGGACTTCACGATCGCTTCCACGCGAGCCATCTGCTTCTCGTCAACCTTCATATCCTTCATGCCTTTAATCTTGTTCGCACCAGGCAGCATCTCAAGAATTTGGTCAAGAGGACCCATCTTCTTCACTTGCTCCATCTGTTCAATGAAATCCTCGAAGGTGAATTCAGCGTTGCGCATTTTGCGCTCCATCTCTTTCGCCTTATCCATATCGATACCGGCTTGCGCCTTCTCAATTAAGGAGAGCATATCGCCCATGCCGAGAATTCTTGATGCCATACGGTCAGGGTAAAATGGCTCTAACGCATCCATTTTCTCACCGCTAGCCACGAACTTGATCGGACAACCCGTTACCGCTTTGACGGATAACGCAGCACCACCGCGCGTATCTCCATCTAGTTTGGTTAACACTACGCCTGTTAATTCAAGTTGTTGGTGGAAGCTTTCTGCAACATTGACAGCATCCTGCCCCGTCATTGCATCGACGACTAGCAAAATCTCATCAGGACTTGTTACTTCACGGACATTTTTGAGCTCGTCCATGAGGTTTTCATCAATGTGCAAGCGCCCTGCTGTATCAATAATCACATAGTCATTGCCGTTATCCTTCGCGTGTTGAAGACCTGCTTTCGCAATCTCAACAGGATTCACTTTATCACCTAAGGAGAAAACCGGTACCTTCAGCTGTTCGCCAAGCACTTCCAACTGCTTAATCGCCGCGGGACGATATATATCACACGCAACAAGAAGCGGTCTGTGATTCTGTTTCAATAACATTTTAGCTAATTTACCTGAGGTTGTTGTTTTACCTGCCCCCTGTAAACCTGCCATCATAATAACCGTTGGCGGTCGATTCGAACGTGCTAGCTTACTTTGTGTGCCACCCATGAGGGCAGTAAGCTCTTTGTTCACGATATCGATAACAACCATGCCTGGTGTAAAAGATTTGAGAACATCTACGCCAATCGCTTGTTCTTTCACCTTCGCAATAAAGTCTTTGACGACTTTAAAGTTAACGTCCGCTTCAAGCAGTGCCAATCGTACCTCGCGAAGCGCTTCGCCTACATCTTCTTCCGTCAGCTTACCTTTGCTTCTCAGCTTGCCGAACACATTCTGCAATCGGTTTGCTAATCCTTCAAATGCCATGCGCTTCACCTCCTGCTTCCACCAATGGTTTCAATCCATGCCTACTATTGTATCAAAAAGCTCAGTCACTTTCCTCTTTAGCGCCGGATCACAGTCATTCAATCCAACAACCAAGTCTTGACGCAGCTTCATGCGTTGTTCGTGCTTATGTAGCAGCTTTAACTTACTCTCATATTCCTGCAGTGTCACTTCGGCACGCTTGATATGTTCATAGACCGCTTGACGGCTAATCGTGAAGTTCTCAGCAATCTCCCCGAGGGAGTAATCATCATGGAAATACAGTTCAAGGAAGGTTCGCTGCTTATCGGTCAACAATGGTTCATAGAAATCAAACAGCAGGTTAATGCGATTCGTTTTCTCCAACAAAGGATCGACAGTCATAATCTACCTCCGTAAAGGTTGCACACTTGACAGCAGCACAACAGAACCTATCATACTGAATTCCAAGATGATTGTCAAGCATTAGACCTTGTCAGTCTGTTCGCCTATCCATTTGCCAAAAAGCGCATGGACAAACTGCTCGGAATCGAACGGCTRCAGGTCATCCATTTTCTCGCCAAGTCCTACAAATTTAACCGGAAGTGAGAGTTCCTGACGAATCGCCACAACAATTCCACCCTTGGCTGTTCCATCCAATTTGGATAATACTAAGCCCGTAAGACCTGTTTTATCACCAAAAAGCTTGGCTTGGCTGAGGGCATTTTGTCCCGTCGTTGCATCTAGAACGAGAATAACTTCATGGGGTGCGTCAGGTACTTCGCGTTGGATAACACGATAGATTTTGTTAAGCTCCTCCATCAGGTTCACTTTATTCTGCAAGCGACCCGCTGTATCACACAAAAGGATATCAACACCGCGCGTTTTAGCCGCCTGTACAGCATCGTACATAACCGCGGCAGGATCTGCGCCGGATTGTTGTTTAATCACGTCAACACCAACGCGTTCTCCCCAAGTTTCAAGTTGCTCTATTGCGCCAGCACGGAACGTATCACCAGCTGCCATTAGCACTTTTTTACCTTGAGATTTGAACATATGGGCCATTTTACCGATTGTCGTCGTCTTGCCTACACCATTTACACCAACGAACAGGATTACTGTTAGGCCATTGGGATTAATATTCAGCCCCGCATCAGCATCCCCTTTCAGCAACTCAATCAATTTCTCTGAAAGAATAGGCTGAAGCTCGGCTGGATCTTCGATTTTACGTTTTTTAACCTCAGCACGAAGCTCATCAATCAACTTCAGAACCGTATTCACGCCAACGTCTGCGCCAATTAGAATTTCTTCCAGTTCTTCGTAAAAATCTTCATCTATTTTCTTACGACGGCTAAATAAATCATCGACACGGTTCACGAATGCATCACGCGTTTTCGTTAAACCTTCCTTAAATTTATTCGTTACCGCCTCGGCCTTACCCGAAATACTATCTTTCAATCGTTTAAAAAAACTCATAGTTCCTCCTAAATGAATCCTTTGATTTCATTTTAAGACGCCGTCATCGTCGCTTCTTCGTCTTCTAATCTTACCGATACAAGCTTAGAAACGCCGCCTTCTTGCATCGTAACGCCATATAACACGTCAGCTTCTTCCATCGTACCTTTACGGTGTGTAACCACGATAAATTGCGTCATCTCCGAAAACTCACGCAAATACTCTGCAAATCGAGATACGTTCGCTTCATCTAGCGCGGCTTCTACCTCATCCAATACGCAGAATGGCACTGGTTTAACACGAATAATGGAGAACAAGAGAGCAATCGCAGTCAATGCGCGTTCTCCACCGGACAGTAATTGAAGATTTTGCAGCTTTTTGCCTGGCGGCTGAGCGACAATCTCAATACCCGTATCGAGCATGTTCTCAGGCTCGGACAGAATTAAATCTGCGCGACCGCCGCCGAACAATTTCGCAAATACGACCCCAAAATGGGAGCGAATCGCATCGAACGTCGTTTTAAACCGTTTGGACATTTCCTGATCCATCTCACGAATGACCTGATACAAGGTCGTCTTCGCTTCGATTAAATCATCCTTTTGCGAGCTCAAGAACTCGAAGCGTTCTGATACGCGCGCATATTCCTCAATCGCTCCTAAGTTCACATCACCCAGCGAAGCAATTTCACGTTTCAGCTCACGCACTTTACTCTGTGTGCCTTGAATATCCGCAGGCACAGGATAGCGCATTTTCGCCAGCTCATAGCTAAGCTCATATTCTTCGGCAAGCTTTTTGAGCAGATTCTCAAGCTCCACATCTAGGCGCGTTACGCGCACTTCCGTTTGATGGAGATTTTCTTCAACCTGCTTTAGTTGAATACGCTGCGTACGCGTTGCATTTTCGCCGTGTTCAAGCTTCTGTAACCAGTCGGCACGTTCCGCCCGTTTGAAATCTATGCTTTCGGAGCATTGCTGCTTCTTTAGCTTCAAATCATTCAAGAGCTCGATTTGCTGCACAGTTTCTTGCTCAAGTGTTGCCATATCGCTGTCCAATTGGGATAGCAGGCCACGATTGACTTCAATCTCACGCTCCACATCGCTTAGATCCTGTTGTAAGCGTCGTTGTTGATCTTGAAGGGATTGTTTCTCTTGCGATGTCGAGGCCACCTTGACCTTCAAATCTGTTAATTGGCTTTGCAGCTCTTCTTTCTCGGATTCACTCGCTTTACGAGAGCTCTCGGCATCACGAATCGCTCGTTGTAGCGATGCTTCCTCTTCTTGGAGCTGAGCGAGTGCTGCTTCACTTTCTACTTTTTTACGACTAAATTCAGTTCGTTCTTCCAGTAGCGCGCTTCTGTCTTGACTATCCAGCGTTAGCTGCTGTTCTACGGTACGGCTTTCCGATTCCAACGGATTCAGTTCCGCGCGAATTTGTTGCTCCGTAATACGCTGCTGCTCACCCAATTGTCGAAGCTGTTCTACCTTCAGCATTTCATCTATAATTTCACGCTTCAATGAACTAGATTGGCTGCGCAAACCGCTTAGCTGTCCCTCAGATGTTGCGATCTCAGCATCAAGCTCTTCGATTTGACGTTGACGACCTAACAAGTTCGTCGACTTCTTCTGCAAGCTTCCGCCCGTCATAGAACCGCCTGGGTTTACAACGTCACCCTCCAGCGTCACAACACGGTAGCGATATTGCGCTTTCGCTGCGATATGATTGGCATCTTCTAGACTCTCTGCAACAACCACATTCCCCAGTAAACTGGAGAAGATATTGGTATAGGTTGAATCGAAGGAGACAAGATCAACAGCAATCCCAACGAAACCTTTCGAAGCTTTTAATGTTTGGCTCTCATGATCGGAGATCGAACGTCCGCGAATGACATTCATAGGCAGGAAGGTAGCTCGTCCCATTTGACGACGCTTCAAGAAAGCAATCGCTTCACGGCCATCTGCCTCGGTCTCAACGATAATATTTTGCAGGGCACCGCCTAGTGCTGTTTCAATCGCTACTTCCACATTGGCAGGCACTTTGACTAGCTCGGCCACCGCACCGCGAATTCCGCGCAGATCTTTGCGCGTTTTCGCTTTAAGTACTTCCTTAACACCTTGTTGGAAGCCATCGTAATCATTGGCCATCTCCTTCATGGTGTCGCGGCGGGAAATTAGCCCATCGAGCTTTTGCTCCCATTTCCGTACCATAGCTTGTGCTTCATCGAGCAGTCCTTGCTTGCTCTTCAACGCTTGCGTTAGCTGAACGTATTCCTGCCTTGCTTGCTCTATTTCAGCAACCGTTTCTGCCAACTTGGCTGATAGCTCTTGCTTACGACGCGAAATACTCTCACGCTGATCCGCCCATTTCTGACGCTCTTCATCGAGTCTGTCCAAACGGCGTCCAATGCTTTCGATTTGCTGCTCGGCGTAACGAATTTCATTGCGAGATTGCGCCATGCGGTTAAGGGTTTCAAGCAATTCACCCTTCAACTGATCCTCAGGCGAGGAACTGATGCCTCCGCTTACCCCTTGTAAGCGCTGCTCTTCCGCAGTCAGCTTGGCTTGGAATTCAAATAGCTGCGCGCCAATTTGGATGATTTTATCACGTTGCTCGCTCAAATCTGCTTCTTTATCTAATTTACGCTGCTCTTGCATTGCGATTGTCGTGCTTAGCTGCTGGTGATTCGTCACATAGTTCTTTTTCCGTTCTTTGAGAACCTCGCCGTGACCCTCACACTTCTCGAACTCTTCGCTTAGACCTAGCAGACTCTCTTGCAGCGTTTCCAGCTCTTCTTCAAGCCTGCGCGTTTCCCAACGATGCTTCTCCAAATGCGCATCATGCTGGTTTACGATCGTAGACAGCTCTGTTTGCTCTTTCGTTAACTTTTCTAGCAGCTGCGTAGCGTCATTCCAAGCCACATAGATCTGATCGATCTGATGGACATACATGGAGATCTCACTGCTTTTGAGAGTTTCCTTCAGCACTTTAAAACGAATCGCTTTCTCCGATTGTTCACGAAGTGGTTCAACTTGATCCTCAAGCTCAGAGACTAAATCATGAATCCGCAGCAAATTTTGCTCGGTATCATTTAATTTCTTCTCCGCTTCGCGCTTACGCGATTTATATTTAACAATCCCCGAAGCTTCTTCAAAGATACCTCGACGATCTTCCGATTTCGTACTCAAAATTTCTTCAATACGACCTTGTCCAATAATGGAGTACGCTTCTTTCCCGATCCCCGTGTCCATGAACAACTCCGTGATATCCTTCAAGCGACAAGGCTGTTTGTTAATCAAATATTCACTATCGCCATTCCTATGCACCCTACGTGTTACTGTGACTTCATGAAAGTCTAGTGGAAGCGATTGCGAAGTATTATCTAATGTTAACGAGACTTCCCCGTAATTCACTGCCCGACGCGAGTCGCTGCCTGCGAAAATGACATCTTCCATTTTACCGCCACGCAAGGACTTCGCGCTTTGTTCCCCTAACACCCAACGGATCCCGTCCGAGATATTGCTCTTTCCACTCCCGTTAGGACCTACAACCGCGGTAATGCCTCGCACAAATTCGAGTTCCGTTCGGTCCGCGAATGATTTAAACCCGGATAATTCGATCCGTTTCAAAAACATGGTCTCACCTCAAAAATTATTGTAACATATCGCATGTCAAAATAAGAGAAAAATACAAAAAAGGCAGCAGCAGCCGCCTCTTCTGGTTGTTCCACTATCGTTGTACCGTTACGTTTAATTTGGACAGCGCACCAGCAGCAGCCTGCTGTTCCGCCTCTTTCTTCGAACGACCCGCACCAGCTCCTAGAAGCTCGCTATCCATGTACACTTCAGCAACGAACTCTCGCTCATGTGCAGGACCCCGTTCATTCACAATTCGGTATTCCAAGGAACCCATATTATGATGCTGGGTATGCTCTTGTAATTGCGTCTTGTAATCAATCACAAGCAGCTTGCCTTCACTGGAAATGTTGGCGAATACATGCTTCTGAAGAAACGCTTTAACGGTTTCCAAGCCTTGGTCTAAGTATAAAGCGCCAACAAAGGATTCGAACACATCTGCGAGCAGTGCTGGCCGTGAGCGTCCACCTGTTAACTCTTCTCCCTTACCCAGTAAGACAAAGGCACCGAAATCCAAATCTTCGGCAAATGTCACGAGTGAGGGCTCACAGACAATGGATGCCCTTAGCTTCGTTAATTCACCTTCTGAACGCCCAGGATAAGATTCATATAAAAATTCCGAAACTGTTAATTCAAGTACGGCATCTCCAAGAAACTCAAGCCGTTCGTTATCTTTGTGTCCAGCAATGCGGTGTTCGTTCACATAGGACGAATGTGTAAAAGCTTGCTTCAGCAGCTCCGTTTTGCGAAACGAGACACCTATCTGCTTCTGTAAATCCTTAATATCACGGTTCACGCCTTACTTCACCACCCGGAGAGATTGATATTCCGTTATCTTTCGTCGCAGGCATGGTAATTATGCTTGGTACTTTTTCATGATGATCGTTGCATTATGACCGCCGAAGCCGAAGGAGTTCGACATCGCAACAGCTACGTTCGCTTCACGAGCTGTGTTCGGTACGTAATCCAAATCACATTCTGGATCTTGATTATCCAAGTTGATTGTCGGAGCAATGAGGCTATTCGCGATTGTTAACCCACAAATAACAGCTTCCACACCGCCAGCAGCGCCAAGTAAATGACCTGTCATGGATTTCGTCGAGCTAACAGCAACCTTGTAAGCATGTTCGCCTAGCGCTTTCTTGATTGCAATTGTCTCTGACTTATCTCCAACAGGAGTCGATGTACCGTGAGCGTTAATGTACGAAATCGCGTCAGGTCCAATACCTGCATCCTTAATCGCTTTGACCATACAACGTGCAGCGCCATCTGGGTCCGGATCTGTCATATGATAAGCGTCACCGCTCATGCCATAGCCGATTACTTCTGCATAGATGCGTGCGCCACGCTTCTGAGCATGCTCTAGTGACTCCAGAATGAGTACGCCAGAGCCTTCACCCATGACAAAGCCATCACGACCTGTATCAAAAGGACGACTTGCCAAATGCGGCTCTTCGTTGCGAGTCGACATCGCACGTAGTGCGCAGAAGCCAGCTACACCAATCGGCGTAATTGTCGCTTCAGCTCCACCGCAAATCATCACGTCGGCATCGCCACGTTGAATCATTTTGAACGAGTCACCAATGGAGTGCGTGCCTGTTGCACAAGCCGTTACGGCTGTGGAGTTCGGCCCTTTCGCACCCGTAACCATCGACACATGACCAGAGGCCATGTTCGCAATCATCATCGGGATAAAGAAAGGTGAAACACGTTTAGGCCCTTTTTCCAACAAAATGCGATGCTGCTCTTCCCACGTGTTCAAACCGCCAATGCCTGATCCTACTGAAACGCCTACGCGCTCCGGATCCGTATCTTCCTTCACGTTCAATTTCGCATCTTTCAGCGCATTCAACGAAGCTGCAACAGCGAATTGTACGAAACGGTCCATCCGACGGGATTCTTTACGATCCACATAGTCTTCAATGTTAAAGTCTTTGATCTCAGCAGCAATCCTTGTCGGGTATTCGCTTACATCAAAATTCTCGATTAAACCCACGCCTGATTTACCAGAAGTCAGATTTCCCCAAAATGTTTCTAAATCCTGACCAAGGGCAGTAACTACGCCCATACCTGTAATTACAACTCTGTTCATTTGTACCACCTTCTATGTAGTGATTCCATATTTTTTATTGTGAGAATGGAGAGAAGTCCCGTCTTTATTAGAAACGGGACTCTGTAGACTATTACGTATGAGATTTTATGTAATTCGTAACTTCTCCTACTGTCGTAATCTTCTCAGCATCTTCATCTGAAATTTCTAAATCGAATTCATCTTCTAATTCCATTACTAATTCAACTACATCGAGAGAATCAGCACCTAGGTCTTCTTTGAAAGATGCTTCGAGGGTGACTTCAGCTTCATCAACCCCTAGACGATCGACTACAATTCGTTTAACACGATCCAATACGTCGGACATCCGGTTCACCTCCTCATTTGGTATTATACGAGAATCTTTGACAGATTGCCAGTAGGCAATTTTGTAATTCTCATTTTCTAGAAACTTACATGTACATTCCGCCGTCTACATGGAGCGTTTGCCCTGTCATGTAAGAGGCATCGTCAGAAGCTAAGAAGCGAACAACCTTCGCAATCTCCTCTGGCTGCCCAAGGCGTTCCAGCGGGATTTGCTTCAGCATTTGCTCACGCATCTCGGCAGACAATTTGTCTGTCATATCGGTTTCAATAAAGCCTGGCGCTACAGCGTTCACGGTAATGCCACGCGAGGAAAGCTCTCTCGCAGTCGCCTTCGTTAAGCCAATAACACCTGCTTTTGCTGCTACATAGTTGGCTTGACCCGGGTTACCGAGCACGCCGACTACAGAAGATATATTGATAATTCGACCGAAGCGCTGCTTCATCATTGGACGTGTAACCGCTTTGACACAGTTGAACACGCCCTTGAGATTCGTCGCAATAACTTGATCGAATTCTTCTTCTTTCATTCGCATGATTAAATTGTCTCTTGTTATGCCCGCATTATTCACGAGAATATCAATTTTACCAAAAACTTCTAGCGTTTGCTTAACAAGATCATCAGATTCTTGATAGCTGCTCACATCAGCCCGCAATTTAATAGCTTTGCGCCCCATCGCTTCAATCGCAGCTACAACTTCACCAGCAGCCGCTTCGCTGCCTGCGTAGTTCACCACAACGTCGGCGCCATGCTCCGCTAAATGCAAGGCTATGGCACGGCCAATGCCGCGTGATGCCCCTGTAACTAGTGCCACTTTACCCGTTAACATGATTGTGCACCTCCTGCGTGAACTTTTCCAGCGCTTCCTGGCTGCCAATCGACACGGTTTTCACCGTTTTGTCGACTTTTTTGATCAAGCCAGCAAGCACCGATCCCGAGCCCAGCTCGATGAACGTATCCACGCCTTGGCTGATCAGGTACGTAATCGTGTCTTCCCAAAGAACAGGGGAATACACCTGCTCTACCAGCAAGCCGCGTATATCGCTCGGCTGGGTCACAGGACGAGCCGTTACGTTGGCAACAACGGGCACGGCTGCATCCCTCATCTCGATGGACGCGAGCACCTCTGCGAGGCGCTCCGAGGCTGGCTTCATGAGGGAAGAGTGAAACGGCCCGCTCACCTCGAGCGGGATGGCACGCTTCGCGCCAGCTTCCTTGCAGCGTTCTACAACCGCTGCAACGCCTTCCTTACTGCCCGAGACGACAATCTGTCCCGGGCAGTTCACATTAGCGAGCTCCACGACGGAGCCGCCGCTGGTGATCGCCGCGCAAAGCTCCGCCAGCGCTCCGCGCTCGGCTCCAAGCACGGCTGCCATGGCACCCAGGCCGCCTGGGACGGCCTGCTCCATGAACTCGCCGCGGGCACGCACGGTGCGGACCGCGTCTTCGAACGCGAGCACGCCGGCTGCGACGAGCGCGCTGTACTCACCTAGGCTATGTCCTGCGACATAGTCTGGTGTGATGCCTGCAGCTTTGAACGCTTCCAGACAAGCGATGCTTGTCGTGAGCAGCGCGGGCTGCGTGTGGTACGTGATCTTCAATTGGTCTTCTGGACCTTGGAAGATCAGATCAGATAAGGAAAAGCCCAGCGCTTCATTGGCGCGGTCAAAATAAGCTTTGGCCGCTGGCAGCGATGTGTATAGGTCTTGTCCCATACCCACGGACTGTGAACCTTGACCAGGAAATATAAATGCTATTTTACCCATACGAGAAAAGGATCCCCTTCCACGGTATATTCAGTCATTTTTTATTTAGAAAACGAATTACCAAACCAAAGCCGCAGCACCCCAAGTGAGTCCGCCGCCAAAGCCAACTAAGACTAGACGATCACCTTGGCTTAATCTACCTTGCTCAGAAGCTTCTGCTAGCGCAACTGGAATGGAGGCAGCCGACATATTGCCGTACTTGTCCAAGTTAATCATACATTTGTCTGCCGACAATTCCAAGCGATTCAGTGAGGATTGAATAATTCGCATATTGGCTTGGTGAGGGACAAGCAGATCAATGTCTGTTTTCTCCCAGCCAGCTTTACGCAAAGCTTCATCCGCTGCATTCCCCATAATGCGAACAGCAAACTTGAATACCTCGGCGCCAGCCATATAGATGTAATGCAAACGCTGGTCTAGGGAATTCTGTGAAGCTGGATTACGGGAACCGCCGCCTTCAATTTTCAGAAGAGGACCTCCAGTACCGTCTGCACCTAATTCAAAGGATTTGAAGCCTCTTTCTTCAGGCACCTCGCCAATAACAACAGCTCCTGCTCCATCACCAAAGAGAATGCATGTGTTGCGATCTGTGTAATCCGTAATTTTGGACAAACAATCTGCGCCAATGACGAGCGCGTATTTATATGTACCTGTGGCAATGAAATTAGCGGCATTCGCTAGTCCATAGACGAAACCTGAGCAAGCTGCAGACAAGTCGAAAGCCGCAGCTTTCTTCGCTCCCAATTTCTCTTGTAGAATACATGCCGTAGATGGAAATGACATATCTGGCGTGATGGTAGCAACGATGATTAGATCTATCTGATCAGCTGTAATTCCAGCGTTAGACAAGGCAACCAATGAAGCTTCATAACAGAGATCGGACGTAGCTTGTCCTTCTGCCGCGATTCTTCTCTCACGTATGCCTGTTCTAGATACGATCCACTCATCATTTGTTTCGACCATCGTTTCTAGTTCTTGATTCGTTAAAATACGTTCTGGTACATATTTACCCGTTCCGAGTACCCCAACTGGTATTAAGTTCATGTTGTTATATCTCGCTTCCCGCGGCTAATTTCGGCAGATATGGTGCCAACCAAATCATTCTGTAATGCGATTCTTGCTTGACGAACGGCATTCTTAATGGCATTTGCATCGGATGAGCCATGACTTTTCAGTACTAACCCATCAATACCGAGAAATGGTGCAGCTCCATGTTCATTATAGTCCAGCTTCTTGCGAAATTGCGTCAACCCTGGCTTCAAAACGGCTGCTGCAAGCTTCGAGAAGATGGATTTGGTGAATTCTTCCTTTAATGCTGAGAAAATGACGGACGCTGCGCCCTCCAGTGATTTCAACATAATATTTCCAGCAAAGCCGTCGCATACGATAACGTCACATTTCGCGCGAAGTATCTGTGAAGACTCTACATTGCCAACAAAATGAATCGGAGCTTGTTCCATTAAAGGATATGCTGTTTTGGTTAATTCATTCCCTTTGGTCGATTCCGTCCCGACATTCAACAAACCTACGCGAGGCTTCGCAATGCCATGCACATTGGAACGATATATGCTGCCCATAATCGCATATTGGATCAATTGCTCTGGGGTTGCATCCATGTTCGCTCCTAAATCTAATGCAAGCACACCATTGCCATCCATGGTAGGAATCATTGGTGCTAATGCTGGACGTTCAATACCCGGAATTCTTCCTACGATTAACAATCCCGTCGTCATCAGTGCTCCCGTGTTGCCTGCAGAAATCATGGCCTCGGCTTCTTTCTCCCGTACCAATCTACCTGCCACGACCATGGAAGCGTCTTTCTTACGACGAACTGCTTTGACAGGCTCATCCTCGGCTTCGATGACTTCTTCCGCATGACGGATCGTTAGGTTATCTGGCCTCTCTGTGAGGTGAGCTTCTATCGCGGCGCTGTTACCGACTAGAATGATATGTACGTCCTTCCACTCTTTAGCCGCTGCGAGAGCACCCTCAACTACGATCTTAGGCGCATGATCTCCGCCCATTGCATCAATCGCGATCCGCATGGAGCTTGTCCTCCCTATCTAGATGTTGCTCTTTCTTCGAATGAAAGATGACAAAGTTGCCTCGAAACACCGTTTCTTCGCCCACATAAGTGAACACCTCTACGCGTGCTTTCCCTTTGGAAACAGATCGCACATAGGCTTTGGCGATACACTTCTCTCCCAGCTTTACTGATCGTACAAATTTGATATCGGCCGAAGCTGTTAAAGCAATCGGATCGTCGATGACAGCAACAGCCAACGAGTTGGCTTGTGAGAAAATGTGATGTCCTCTGGCAATTTTGGTTCTGGAAAAAATATGGTCTTCTTTAATTTCAAAAATCGAAATACCGCTTTGATCCAACTGTAAATCAATGACTTCCCCAATAACTTCATCAATGGGTAGTGAACGCACAGGATCATACGTTTTGACAGCCATATGTTTCATGCGTTCCCGCAGTTCAGGAATACCGAGCTCTAATCGATCCAAGCGGACAGTTTGGATACTAACCCCAAACGTTCGCATCAATTCCTCATCCGTCATAAATGGGTTCGCTTCAATGGCTTGCAACAGCTGCTGCTGCCTTTGTCGTTTAGGAAGGCGTTCGATGGTAAGCACCACCTTATCTCGTGAGATCTCATCTTATTACCAGATACTAAACTGTAGTATATTAAATTTGGAACCAAAAAGAAAGCAAAAAAAATAGCACCTCACCTAGGATGAAGTACTATGTCTAATCTTATGCTTTTACGATCTCTCTGCTTTTGTATGTTCCGCAAGATTTACAAACGTGATGCGCTAGCTTAAGCTCAGCACATTGTTCACATTTCACCATGCCTGGAACTTCCAATTTAAAGTGAGTACGGCGCTTGTCGCGACGAGTTTTGGACGTTCTTCTTTGAGGTACTGCCATATTCAAAACACCTCCTTATACGAATTTCGGCGTTGCCTTATTCTTTGTTAAAAAAGTCCGCGAGACCTGCAAGTCTAGGATCAATCTTATCCTGCTTACAGCCGCAATCACGTTGATTGCGATTTTCTCCGCACACGGGACAGAGACCTTTGCACGCTTCGTCACAAAGTGGTATGTACGGTAAACCGACCACTACATTCTCTACAACGTAAGGCTCCAAATCTACTTTATCCCCAACCACCAGATGTATATCCTCGTCAAGCTCTGGATCTTCTTCTTCCGGCTTTTGCATGAAAACTTCCCTGAAAGGAAGCTTAATTGTTTGGTTAGTGTGCGTTAAGCATCGGGAACAGCTTAACTCCAAGTCTAGCGTTAACGTACCGTTAACTTTAACTACTCCTTCTTCATACCTTGCATGAAGATTGACATGAACAGGTCCATGGCCAAGGATGTCTTGACGACCCTCAAAAGGTTCCGTCAAATTCATTACTTCGCTCATTGGTACCGGCTGCCCTTGAAGAGATAGCTCTCTAAAACGAATTTGCATGTATATTCACCCCAAACAAACAAAGATTATTATATCCATTACGCATACCATTTGTCAATTTAAATTATCTTACTTTTGCTAGATATGACTTATTTCGAAGGTAAATCTGCTAGATATTTCAAGGCATCTTCCATTGTACCAACTTCTACGATTTTCATCTTCGTATTAATTTGCTTTGCTCTTTTGACCGCATCGGAATAATTCTCGATCTTGGCCCCGTCTTTGTAGGTTATATTTTTGGGAGCAAAGAAAATGTCAGCTCTTTCCCGATCCGCAGCAATAATTTTATGTTGAATACCGCCTATCGGACCTACGGTGCCATCTGCTTCTATTGTTCCCGTTCCTGCAATGCGATAGCCCTTCGTAATATCTTCGGGAACAAGCTGATTGAATATCTCCAAAGAGAACATTAATCCTGCTGAAGGCCCACCAATATCACCAGCCTTAATCGACACCTGCTGATCTTCCTGATCGGCTTTGACCGATTGCATGCCTGCTGGCACTACACCAATCCCTGCACGCGGCACAGTTTCCCCTTCTTGAAGCGGAAGTGCGCCCAGCGTCAATGTCGTTTGCATTTCAACCTTTTTCCTAGCATACGTAATTGTGATCGTTTCTCCAACTTTTTTACCTGCAAGGGAGTCTAGCAGATCCTGCGCTACCTTCACCTCTTTATCCCCTGCCTTCAAAAGCACATCACCTGGTTTAAGCACCTTCTCACCTGACAAACCTGGTACGGTTTGAAGGACCATCACACCCTCATGATCAATATGAAAAGGGACCTTGGCCTCGGTATAGGCCGCTTGAATCGCGCTGGCTTGTGAGGTTAACATGACATATTCCTGACGCTGCGAATACTCTTGCTCGGACTCACCCTGCTTGAGAACAGCCTTTTTCGGCTGAATTTCCTCATAGGGATGAAGGAGTCCTACCACATAATTCACCACATTGGCATCTGCTACGCGTACCGTTGTCAGCATGAGCGTCCCTTTTTCTGTGCCGGTGCTTTTGGAAATTGACACCATCGGCTTGATTTCTTCGGCGGTACCTGGCATAAAAACAAAAAAGGGCAATCGCACAAAAAACAGTAAATATACAATGATAATACCTACTAATGCAGATACTAGGTATCGTCTCGTCGCTGAGCTTCTCGGATAACGATATGAATCATTCGACCACGTACGTATCGTGCTCTCTTCTTCCTTATCCATACAGGTCCCCCTTTCCTGTTGCTTTCTCTTGATGCTCTTGCCTATCCATTCTCGATGAAAGCTTGGTCTAATCCCCTGCCTTCTTGCGTACAATGAAGCATGTTCGAAGGACGAGGTGATGCTATGCAGCCTATGAATGCAAGATTCTCTGCCAAATTCACAACACTGGTTCTGGGAGCTTTGGCTGGACTAGTTGTTATATCTGTCATTTTATTTCCTGATAAAGCTTTTCAGTCTTCTCTCGAAGGACTGACCATTTGGTGGAAGCTTGTCTTCCCCGCATTAATGCCTTTCCTTATTATGACTGAGCTATTGATCGGCTTCGGTGTCATCCAAGGGACAGGCGTGCTCTTGGAGCCGCTGATGCGCGTTTTTTTCCGTCTCCCTGGCGTTAGCGGTTGGGCACTAGCATCAGGCTTTGTTGTAGGATTTCCTGCAGGAGCTAAAATTACTGCATCGCTGCGCGAAAAAAACCTTCTTACACGCACGGAAACAGAGCGTTTAACGGCCCTCTCACATTTGTGCAGTCCTTTATTCCTTATCATGGTTATCGGTATTGGATTCCTTCATAACGCGAAGCTGGGGATCTTGCTCGGGATTATTCATTACATTTCCGCTATCGCAACAGGATTCTTGATGCGACATTCGAAGCAAGCCATTGCTTCTCTTGAAGCGAAAACGCTAGTCATTAAACCGAAACAAACGGCTTCTATATGGAAATCAGCCCTTATAGCCATGCGCCAAGCTTATTGGGAAGATGGACGTGCTTTTGGTAAACTGCTTGGAGATGCGGTAACCTCCGCTGTGCAAACGCTAATGTTGATTGGCGGTTATATGATGATATTTTCCGTTTTAATCAACGTCATCTCTATCACTCATTTTGCCGATATGCTTCGCCCCATCACGCAGTTTCTACTTAGCTTTATGGGGATTTTCACTGACACTACACCGCAATGGATCAAAGGATTGATGGAAATTCACCTTGGTTCTTATACTTTAAGCCAAGCTAAGGATATCCCGCTTCTGCCACAAATGGCGCTGCTGAGCGCCTTCCTCGGCTGGGGTGGCTTGTCAGCCCATGCACAGGTCGCTGGCTTCCTTCAAAAAACCGATGCCCGGTACATGTTTTTCTTGCAGTCCCGCGCTCTGCATGCCGTGCTCGCCTTATTCACAACCATTCTGCTATGGAAACCATTGCAATTGCTATTATTAGATACAGAGCCAAGCTTTCTTCGGTTGGACTTAGCATCTAACGAGGCCGCCGCGGTACCGTTTCCCGTGAACGGCGAATCGGCATGGGGCCTATGGGGACCAATGCTGACGCAATTCATTTTCCTTTTTACCTTGATGCTGCTTGTTTCCTTTGTCCTGCGCCGCTTTCAGAAGAAAGCCGTGAATTAACTTAGAAACTTGAAAATCAACTTGAAGTTCCTTTAGATCTAGCTTCTAGGTCTGAGGGAATTTTTTGCGTAACTCCTCTTCCACTTCTGTCGGCACAAGATCCTCGACRGGTCCATGGAATTTGGCAATCTCTTTCACGATGCTTGAGCTCAAATACGAAAACTGCGGCTTCGACGCCATAAAAAATGTTTCTACATCTGGATTCAGCTTGTGATTCGTCGATGCCATTTGTAATTCATATTCAAAATCCGAAACGGCCCGAAGTCCGCGAACAATAAGCCTGACATTACGAGCCTTCATGTAATTCACCATTAAGTCCCGAAATCCGTCAATCTCCACATTAGGCAGATCCGCCGTTACTTTCCGGAGCAGCTCCATCCGTTCTTCCAGGGTGAATAATGCGTTCTTGGACGTGTTGTTCAGCACTGCTACAATTAGCTTATCAAATACTTTGGCTGCTCTATGTATAATATCAAGATGACCATAGGTAACTGGGTCAAAGCTACCTGGATATACCGCTACTGTAATACCGTGTTCTTGCCTCATCATGCTGCCCCTCTCCTTCAATTGCTGATTCATATGGACGCGATGTCGCGTTTAAATATGGTAACAGCCGTATCTCCATAGTCCGCTCTGCGTAGCTGTTTGAAGCCACCTATGCTTTCTAGCAGTACATCCTTGGCATCGTGCTCGACCACGATCGTCGCATTCGCCTCCACAATGGCCTGTTCCTCCATCRTCGTCATTAGCTCTGCGATCCCCTTCATCTTATAGGGGGGATCCAGAAATACAAGTTGGAATTGCTCCGCCCGCTTCGCCAATACCTTTAACGCTCTCGCGGCATCCGTACGGTAAATTTCCACCTGATCCTTCATTTTAGCTATTTCCACATTGTGTTGAATCGTGTCGATGCTTTTCTTCTCGATATCAATAAATACAGCCTTATCCATACCACGGCTTACTGCTTCAATGCCCAGCCCGCCCGTTCCGGCGAACAGATCAAGCACCTGCCCTCCGTCGAAATAAGGTCCGATCATACTGAAGATCGCTTCCTTCACTTTATCTGTTGTTGGTCGTGTGCTTGTACCGGGTACAGCCTTTAACGACCGGCCTTTGGCCGTGCCTGAAATCACTCTCATCCTTGTGTTTCCCCTTCATGCTAGTTCATTCTGTTGCTATCGTACCACAAGCACTAATCTGACACAAAAATTTTTCCCTTCGATGTATAAATTTACCGTAAATCGGTCATGCTTGAACTATCGACATCAGAGAATGTCGTAGACAACCGCGGAGAAGGCTTACGTTTCCCCATAAGCTCTTCATCCGGTTTCTCCTCTCCCATGAGACGGTCGTGCAAACGACCGTCGTTATTATTTTATAGGACAGTTTTCCAAACCCTTACTGTGTAAGGGTTTATTTTACTATTACAGTACAGAAATTTCATTTAGAACAGATAATACAACATTAGCTTGGGGACCGTTTAGGGACGAAAATTTTCAAAGTTAACAAATCTAAACATAAAATAGCCTACTATAATTGGTTATGATCACTCAAACATTTCTACAACTATGAAACGTGTATGGACATGCTATTCAATCTGCAGATCAAGCAGCGACGAGTAAGTTCGATTCATTCTTTCCTAACCCAAACTTGCCTCAATTGAATTGATAAAGGAAATAAATGTTAACTGTAATATACACAACAGAAAAAGTTTACTTTTGGTTATCGTTGAGGGGGAAATAAATGAGGATCTTTAAAGAAATTAGTATACTTTCTTTATTCTTAGGCTTTCTCGTAGAACAGATCAGTTCAATGGTCTGTCGGTTCATTTTTGTTTTTATTCTTATCAAAGCAGTTCCTAGTAATGTTCACGATGCACCTGGATTGATCTATTCAAATGCCTTTTACCTTTTAATTGTACTTCTAATAACTTTACTTTTAAGTTGGCTAGGCGGTTATGTTACGGCCAGAATTGCGAGGCCTTATTTATATTTACGAGTATTCTAATCATAGTGGTGCTTATTACACTTTAGAGTTAAATTGTGAAAATCCACCAAAAAATACGTGGCATTAAATGCAAGCAACTAATTGATGCTTTTGGGATATTATCAGAAACTTACGGGAAAAAGGACAGTTAAGTTACGATCTCTTTATACTTAAATGTACGCTTACACTTTCTTTCAATTTAGGAAAACTATAACTCAATGAAGAAGGCTACCGACAGATATCGGCAGCCTTTTCCTCTATCTACTTCGTCCAAGGTTTGTATATACATAGCCTTACCAAGCGTCTTTATGCGACTTACGCCGCGGTGAGCTATTCGCCTAAGAATGGCATCATATTGTTCCCTTGATCCCCTCTTCCATTTTATGCTATAATCAAAACAGGAACATATATTCTCTTTATTTCACATTCATCCTACAGTCAGAAAAGAAGGTAAGCCATGAAAGATCAACCTGTATTTGAGAATCTGCGTGACAAGTATGCCGATGAAGACCGCGCCAAGCTTGTGATGCTGCAGTTGCGAACATTAATGGGACAGAAACAGAAGAAGAAATGGTATCAGAATTGGAAAACGCCGACAAAGACGAAGCCAACGAATTGGAACGACTAGAATGTACTAATCATTTTTCAGTGGTCGAAAATTTATATCCTTATGTGGTAAAAAAGAGACTCCCCTTCGTAGACGATCTACGTGGAGAGCCTCTTCATTTTTATCGATTTCTTTTGCGTGTATAATATAAAACCCCTAAGTAATGCGCCCCTGTAAACACGGTCAGGATACCAAAGAACAACAAGAATCCGCCATTTCGATCTCTGAAAAACAATTGCACAACGAACAATGCAAGTGAGATTTCGCTCCAGAGAAGCGTTCTTTTCTTAAGCTGTGTCAAATCAGCTGTGGATTTGCTTATTTTGCGAAGATTCATGTAAGTCAGGCCAGCTAGTACGATGACACCAATGACAATCACGAGAATATAACTTGAATTACCCGACATGTGACTCCCCCTAATTCTAGTAGATATTATATCTAAGATACATGGATTAGGACGGAATGTCTATTTGAAAAATGCCGTTACGAAGAAGGTTTATCGCTTCTGCCGTGGAACATATATTGAAAATCGTTTATTACACTCAGCGAGGTGCCACATCATGTCTACCCTAACCTTCAAACCACTAGAGACGTCTGACATTCCTTTTCTGATGGATATTTACAATCATTTCGTTGTTCATACGACCTATTCTTTCCATACGGAGCCCGTTGCATTATCTGAGTTTACGGAAAGTGTGGTTCACGCCAACCCGCGCTATCAGACCTACGTGATTCTGCTAGAAGAGAAGCCGCAAGGCTATGTTCAAGTTATGCCCCACAAGAAAAAGCAAGCCTATGATTCAACCGGTGAAGTGACGATCTATCTTCATCCAGAATGCGTCGGCAAAGGCCTAGGCTCCACTTCCATTCAATATGTAGAAGCGATCGCCAAAGAGCGCGGCTTCCACTCTTTAATTGCGACGGTTTGCGCGGATAATTCAGCAAGCATCCACATGTTCACCCGTAATGGCTACCAGCAATGTGCGCATTATAAAGAAGTTGGATTCAAATGGGGACAATTTTTAGATATATGTACGTTTCAGAAAATCATTTCATGATCGGCTCATATTTTACGTTACCATCTATAAAGACCATTTGTTTCCGTTATTTACACTGGATAAGATGCCCCGCCCTAACAAAACCTAGAGCATAGTCATAATGCTCGGAGGGATTGCCATGACCAAACGGCTTTGGTCTTTTAGCATCGTTTGTTTGCTAGTAACCAGCTGCGGTGTGCCTTTTTCAAAGCCTTTTCAAGATCAGCACTCAGCCCAACATTCCCATCCGGGTGTCGCCGAGACATCCACAGAAGCTAGTCGGGACTTCACGGTTTCAGACGCTGCTGCAGGTTCACAGAAGCGAACTAGCCTGTTGTCACCAACGAGCTCACCCTCATCTTCCGCGATGCCAACAGCACCTACACGGGCACCAAGCGATACACCGAGCCCTTCATTGACGCCCAGCTTGAAGACTAAGATGAGCCCCAAAAAAACAGCTATACAACCAGAAGCTTCTAAGAGACCTTCTTTGCCCGTTCAAAAAAATCAAGGACAAATAAGAATCACTCAGAAAAAGCTCACACTCTCACAGTTAGTTGTTAAATACCCCGACACGTTCAAGCTCCGCGGCTCAAGTCAAGAGAAGAAGGTTGCGTTAACCTTTGACGACGGACCCGATACGCGGTTTACACCAAAAGTACTTGATGCATTGAAAGCGAATCAAGTGAAAGCAACCTTTTTCGTACTTGGTGCAATGGCTAGCACGCATCCCGACATCATCAGGCGTATCGTGAATGAGGGCCATGTGATTGGCAATCACTCGTACAGTCATGAGAATCTACCGAAGCTCTCTGTGGATAAATTTCAAAACCAAATTGAGCGTACCGAAAGTGTGCTCCAGGGACTTATCGGCTACACCCCTAGATTAATTCGCCCCCCCTATGGCGCAATTAATGAAGAGCAGGTCAAATGGATCGCTGATCATCACTATTTAATCGTGAACTGGAATGTCGATTCCCTAGACTGGAAATCACTGAATTCCGATCAGGTCCTTCAGAATATCATGCAGCAGACGAAGCCCGGCTCCATTATACTCCAGCACTCTGGAGGGGCAGACAGCCAAGATTTATCAGGGACTGTGCAAGCAATTGGACCTTTAATTAGTAAACTTAAGGCTGCTGGTTATACGTTCGTCACGGTTCCCGAGCTGCTTCACGTGACCAAAAGCAAATAGTTCCACGCAAAAAAGCAGCCTTGCCGGGTTCACCAGCAGACTGCTTATTTTTCCATTTGAATATAACGACAACTACTCACCCACCTGAGAGGCAGGTATTGCTGATTTACAATCTGCACAATAGCCAAATATTTCAAACCGATGGCTTTGAATCTCAAAGCTCTCCGGCAAATCCTGTACAAGCTTCATCGGGCAGAACTCAAACGTCACGGTCTTCTCGCAGCTGACGCAAATCATGTGATGATGATGGTGTGACAAGCAGCTCGCTTTGAACTTCAAGCCATCCGCCAAATGAAATTGCTCCAGAACACCCATCTCACTCAACAATCGGAGATTACGATACACAGTATCGAAGCTTACGCCTGGATATTTCATTTTCATATGCTCATAAACATCCTTCGGCGATAAATAACTACCCGATTCTGCGAATAAGGTCGCTAAGCTTCTGCGCTGTTCTGTAATTCGCCAGCCCTTCTGCGACATCGCTCTTAGCATCTCATCGATCGTATCCGTATGCGTACTCACTTGCATTACCCCTCTGTGTTGAAATCTTCTCCTATTATAGTGCAGCAAATGGACCTCCTGCGTCAAGTGAACGATGACGGAAACTGTACCACGAAAAAATCCTCAACATGTGTTGAGGACTTACACTTTCCCGCTAGTTGATCTTCCCTGTATCAGATACGGCTTCTAACTTCAGTAATTCCGCGCGGATGACATCCTTGGCGAAGTTCTCTCCGATGAAGACGGCTACGTCAGGCACATCGCCTTTGGGCGTTATTTTCACAAAATCCATTTCTCTGTACGCATATTGGAATAAGAACCGACTCGATGTATCCGAGAAGCTGAGAATCCCTTTGGCACGATACACTTCCTGAGGGAGTTTGCTTACGAATTTCTCAAACGCATTGCTATCCACGGCCTGCTCAAAAAAGTGGGTATACGCCATCACATGGTTATGTGAATGGTGATGGTGATCTTCCTCATGGTGATGCTCATGGCTATGCGGCTGCGTCTCATCGTTCGATGCTAACTGCATACGCACCCCGCCAGAAGCTTCTGTGTGAATGTCTTCTATAAGTTTGATATCGATCTGACTGAACACGGTATAATGTAAATCCGCGTAAGGATTCCATTCCCGTACGAGATCATGCACTTCTTGAAGCGCCGATTCCTGCAGCAGGTCAGTCTTGTTGAGCAGAATCAGGTTGGCACAACGGATTTGGTCCCGCATGAGCCGGTAGGTTTTGCCGCGACTTGTTCGGTTCAACTCTAGCAGCTGCGGTGCATCCACAACCGTGATTATAGCTGAAAGCTCTATCGGAAGTATTAGCGAAGCATCCGTTACCTCATCAATAATCTCCATTGGATTCGCAATCCCCGTCGATTCGACGAAAATCAAATCCGGCTGCTCCCCTGTCACTAATTCGTTCAAGGCTGTCGCGAGATCGCCACGACTAGAACAACAAATGCATCCGCCCAGCAGCTCAGACATGGGTACTTCATTGGCTATTAACTGTCCATCCAAATTCACTTCGCCAATTTCATTCATGATCACGGCTGGCTTGCGCCCCGCTTCGGTGAAATAATCGATCGCCTTGGTGAGCAAGGTCGTTTTACCACTCCCCAGGAATCCAGATAAGACATATACGTGAACTCGTTTGTTTGCCATTCCTGCCACTTACCTCCGTCCTCGGGCTACTCACGCCCACTGTTACTCTGACTTCACTTCAAATTTCGTGGCCAAAATTGGCCATTTCCCAACGATTCCAGCTAAAAAAGGAAATAACCTTGCCCAAAGCAGGCTTGTACCTGGATCTGCCGGCTTCAACGGAAGCTCTATGCGCTCGTAGAGGATTTTCGCCGCTTCTTGGACAAGCTCAAGCGCCAATTCAGCAGGATCTGTCTCGGCTACAGCCTCCAGCCGCGGGAGATAGTACTGCGCGATCGATTCCGATAAGCGATGCTCCGCTAAGTTGTCTGAAGCCATCACCTCGCCCATGCCTAAGCTAACTAAGCGTGCTGTTTCTTCCTCAAAAGCGTGCGGGATACAGTAAATCTCCAGCGCCAAGGCTGCTACGTAAATGTCACTTAACAGCTCATCTTCTTTGGCCATCGTTAAGACAGGATGAGGTAAATAGGCCATTACAGCAGGTTTCAACGTGTCCCAGCCATTCTCTATGCCCTTCATTGTGAACTGCATCATCGCTGCTGCCAGCTCCACAGGGGTAATTTGTTTCTTCTCCAGTTCTTGCATATAGGTCAGCCCTCTTCTCTGTCGTTACTTGTAAAATGAATAATCAGCTCAATGATTTCGGATTGACTGCCTAAACGGATCGGCGGCCCCCATGTGCCGAAGCCTGAGGATACAATCGCGTGTAGGTTCCCTTTGCGCAGATAGCCCCAATCGAGTTCGAAGATCCGCCTCGTGAACAAATGATTCGGTGCTATTTGACCGCGGTGTGTATGACCGGATAGCATCACATCAGCGCCTGCCGCCTCAGCCTTATCTAGCTGGTGCGGCTGATGATCCATAACGATAATCGGCTGCGCAAGGTCTACTCCCTCCATCAAGGAGGCGAGCGGTTTACGTCCTTCAGCGGAATGTTCCGCTGTTTTATCTTTACGCCCCACTATGTACAGCCGCTTCTCCAGATGAACGACTTCATCCATGAGCACACGGATGCCAATCTGTTCCATTTGTTCCACGAAGGCCGGGACATGTCCTCCGTAATATTCATGGTTGCCAAGCACGGCATAAATGCCAAGCTGAGCCTGCAGCTCTTGCATGGTTTGCCCCATTTTATAACGAATAAAAGGCTCAATAGCATCATCAATGACATCACCTGGCAGCAAAATCAAATCCGGTTTCATCGTATTCACCTGCTTAACAAGCTTACGCAAATGGCGGTTTCCGACGACTGCACCTAGATGAATGTCCGATGCGACTGCGACCCGAAGCTGCTCCCTGTCMCCCGCTTGCTTGGGAATCGTTATCTCATACTTGCGGATGATCGGTGTCCGTGCAAAATAAGAGCCTACTGCGAGTAGAATAAGTACAATCGTTACGTTAATCCATCCTAGCACAGGCACAAAGGTAGCTGACGAAACCGATGCTGCATAAAGCACACCGATTGCGACATCAGTGACTGGCAACAGAAGTATGCCAAATTGGATGAGAGCTAACCAGTACGAACCCATGATGCTCAGCGTACTTGCTAGCGTTGGCGGCAGCACCCGTCTTCCAAACCGACCTAGGATGTACGAGAACGCAACGACCCAGAATACAGGCCAATATAGTCCAGGATGAAAGGAATCACCCAGCAGATGCGATAGAAAAACCTTCAAGTGCCAGCCTATATAGCCATTGATCCCCCCTACAATTGCAAGTATAATTGCGATCCGAAGTACCATACCATTTCTCATAATTCTTGACGCTCCCATTCTCTCCTACCATCTACCATCAAAGCAAAAGGCTTATCGGCTCTATACATGCCTCATCATCATTCCGTACATTGCCCACCCGACTCGACACGGGGTATGCCATCATGAACTCCGAAGGATACGGTCGTAAATATGGCTTCAGTTGCTCCACATCTTTGATGCTGCGATCTAACCACAACGCTTCCCTTTCACGCGGCAAAATGACCGGCATACGCTCATGAATATCCTTCATCATCTCATTCGATTCAGTTGTGATGACCGTACACGTTGATATGCGCACACCCTCGGGGGATGTCCATGTGTCATACAGCCCGGCCATGCTGAATAGCTCCTTGCTGCGCAACATAATGCGCATTGGCTGCTTATGCTTGCCCGTCCCTTTCCAATCATAGAAAGAATCAGCCGGAATGAGGCAGCGCTTACGTTCAAAAGGCTTGCGGAAAGCAGGCTTGTCCGCCAAGGTTTCAGAGCGCGCATTGAGCATCTGGTAGCCCATCTTCTCATCTTTGGCCCATTCCGGAACCAGTCCCCAACGCAGCTCACCAAGCTTGTTGCGCTGCCCGTCATGAACGATCGCCATCACCTGCTGTCCGGGTGCTACATTATATTTGGGGCTATATCTGGGCATATAGGTATCGTACATATCATAACGCAGCATCAATTCTTCCAGCGTTACAGTGATCGTATAGCGTCCGCACATCGGTAAACATCCTTCTCCTTCACACGGTTATCCAATTCCCTCTCTCCATTATGGAAAAAAGATAAGCTTACGTCAATTCGTACAGCCCAAAGAAGCATTCTTCTTCAGGCTGTGCAGTGTACGGGTGCTTCTAGTTAAGTTTTTGTGTGATACACTTACGATTTCTTCTTCGTTTCCGCCGTCTCTAACACACTCACACGTGGATCCGTCCCATAGATGGTGGTGACTAGACTGTCTGCATACCGACCAATTCTCGCACCAATCTCCGCACGCATGTAGTCTCTTGTCATCGTAAACCGATCCTCATGCTCTCGGCATCTATACCGGTATCGGATCATTTGATCGTCTTTCTCCTCTTCCGCAACGTGCATGTCATTCTCCAGCATATGCCGCTTCACTTTCGCTAGATCAGCATGCATGTTCTTGGCCAACACCTGGGCCACCTTCGAATAGAGTGTTCGTAGCATCTCAGAGGAACGCTCCACTTCGCGAGCCCTTCGCAAAATAATCGTATGCATGAGCGGCAGCAGAACAGATTCTCGTATAATGCCAATATCATCCGCAGTCGGGCGCTTCGTAGGGACAGGCTTGTCGTGACGTTGACTTTGAAAAGCTTCTTTGTGCTGGGGCAGCATCATACGGCTCGACTCCCACAAACCGTTATTCTGCAATTTTTTACTCATTTATAGTGACCTCCGATTTTGAGCGAACGAACCTGCGCTTGGCCGGCTGTCGTCAAGGAGGACGCGCGAACAATCGCCGCATTGCCGAACCGATCCTTAATTCTATCCGTCACCTTCTCCAGCTCCCGCGCCTTCACCTGATCTTCGAAAAGAGTGAGCTGATACGTCTCATCGTCCACGAACTGGCTCAGCATCACGCCGGCACGGCGAACAGGCATAGTATCCCAGAATTTATAGAAAAGCTGCTTCACAGCTTGAAAAACAGTACCCGTATGATTCGTCGGATCCGGCATCTTCATCTGGCGCGAGAAGCCCGTCGGGGCATCAAACGGACTACACATACAGCTGACCGTCACGATAGATGCCATATAACCTTTGCGCCGGCAGTCCCGGCACACTTCCTCCGTCAGCTCCATGAGGATCGTATTCACTTCCGACGATTCCGCATAGTCCCTCGGCAGCGTCATCATATGGCCAATGGACTTCGGAGGTGTATCAAAAGTCCCTGGCGTGACTGGGCTGTCGTCCAATCCATTCGCCGTCCGCCACATCACCTCGGCGTGGATGTCCGACTGCTTGCCGAAGCGCGCGCGGAACTTTTGTTTCAGCTGCGGCAGCGGTGTTCGTGCCACATCGCCGATCGTATACATGCCCAGCTTGGCAAAATGCGTCGTCATCCGCGAGCCAACACCGAACATTTTACTGACTGGTTGCTCCCACAGGTATTCCTCGACAGCGGATGGAAGCAGCGTGAAAATGCCGCTTTCATTCTTTTTTGCCCATATATCCGTTGCGATTTTCGCTAGGATTTTATTGGAGCTAATGCCGATGCGAATCTTAACCCCCGTTTGCTTGAGCACCTTGTGCTGCAGCGTTGTCGCTATCGTCATCGCATCTCCAAAGAACGGTAGACTCCCTGTGACATCTAGGAATTGCTCATCAATACTGAAAACTTCAACAAGATCTGTGACTTCCTCATAAATTTCGGTTATTTGCAGCGAAGTATTGATATAATGCTGCATCCGAGGCCGCATGACAATCAGCTCGGGGCACTTCTTGAGTGCTTCACCCAACCGTTCGGCCGTCGTGACACCGAATCCTTTGGCAACAGGGCAGGCGGCTAAAATAATACCTGACCTTAACGCAGGATCTCCTGCAACGGCAACCGGCTTATTCTCTAGACCTGGATGATCGGCCTTTTCTACACTTGCGTAGAAGCTCTGACAGTCTGCCAGGAAGATCGTTCGTTCCCCACCCTTGTTCCCCTTACTCATCGCAATTCCCCCCGCATATTCATCAGCGTAGTCATAAGCTCAGCCTTGACCAAACTACGAAGCATCGTGAAATGATGAATGTAACCTCGAACTTTGTACTCTACATTAATGCCTAAAGCGTTCATTTCCGTGTGAATCACCTTAATATCTCGCTGCTTCATCTTACTTTTCAACCGTTGTAATTCTGGATAAATAGCCATCTCAACCTCTCTGAGGTAAAAAAGAATGTGATTATAAACAATTTTATCTTTATAAACCTTAAGCTCCTCCATATCTCTTGCCAGCATATCAAGCAAAATCGGCAACAGCGTGTATTCCTTAATCATTTGAACATCCTCTTCTGTCTCTACTTTTGAAATACCACTCATGTTCTCACCACCATATGCGAACATATATTCGTTTTTCCATATTATATACCGAACACGTATTCGTTATGCAAGTGGTTTTTTGGATATTTTTTTGTAATAACAGGAGCTATTACAGCTAATTACTATTTAATTCCCTATTTATACCTATTTATTGAAAAATGTGCCAATCACCACAGGCGAGTGCGTGTCCCGACTCCTCTCTTCTTACATTTAATGTATTACATTGGATTTCAACGGAAGGATACCAAATATCACAGGAGAACTTTGCGTCACTCCCCGTTATGCCATTAGTTCCTAGTCCTCACACAAAAAACGCCACAAACAGAGCATCTTGCGCTCCGCATGTGGCGTTTTCATCGTATAACTATCGAAACATAGACCATAATCGAATCAAGTGAAACGTATTATTGGGATCAATCTTTTGAGCAATGATAAATGTTAAAATCTGGTGCGTCTGGTTTCCGCTGAGTTTCTCACCGAAAATACCAGCGGCAAGACCGATTAAGCGCGTGACTTTCGCTGTATTTTGCAAATCTGCCTTCGTGACGCCTTGCAGCAGCATTTTGATGCGTTCCTTCACCTCAGGGTTTTTCATCTTGAACTTCACACGCTCCACGAGCGCAGGATCGATGCCATATTGCTGATAACTCATACCCGCACCTCCGATACCCGTCATGCTCTATCCTATGAGTGAAAGTAGGCAAACTTGACTGAGACAGCTTTATATAAGCAAATGCCTTAAAGTCGGATCGCAACGTGATCGGTCATGTGGGGTGATTTCTCATAGTTCTCTCATCCTGAAACGGCAAAAACAGCCACCGTTCCCGGCAGCTGTCCCTTCATTCTACATATACATGGCGATTAGGATGACGCAGATGCAATTTAACGCAACGAGCAGTGGAAAGCCAACGACAAAGGAAGTATGCTTCGTTTTGTGCCGCCACACCCGCATGCCCAGCCAACCACCAATCCCACCGCCGAGAGCAGCGAATAGAAACAGCCGTTTTTCTGGTACACGACGTCCACCTTTTTTCGCTTGCCCTTTGTCATGTCCCATCTCAATAAACGTAATGATATTCATCAGCAATAAATAAACAAGAAAATAAGTCACGGCAGATCACCTTCGATTCCATAAAATAATGCAGCTAACAGCTACTCCTATCTTAAGAGGGAACACCGCCATGGGTCAACCTGTCTCACAGGCTATCTACTAATCTAGCACTTCGCTGTCAAAAATATGAGCCCGCTCCAAATACGCCCTCAGCGGCATAAAAGAAGCTCCCGTCCAGAAGGACGAGTCGCCGACAAGCTCGGCCGCATCATCTCGCGCCTGCTCCATGATTTCGAAATCCGCCATCATATCGGCGATGCGGAACTCCGGCAGCCCGCTCTGCTTCGTGCCGAAGAAATCCCCCGGCCCGCGCAGCTCGAGATCGCGCCGAGCAATCTCGAAGCCGTCGGTAGTCTCCGTCATCGCCTTCATGCGCTCCTTGCCGACCTCCGTCTTCGGGTCGGCGATGAGCACACAGAAGGACTGGTGCTCGCCCCGCCCGACCCGGCCGCGCAGCTGGTGCAGCTGCGACAGACCGAAGCGGTCGGCGTCGTAGATCACCATGAGCGTGGCGTTCGGCACGTCCACGCCGACCTCGATCACCGTGGTCGACACGAGCGCCTCCACGTTGCCTTCCTTGAAGGCGCGCATGATCGCTTCTTTCTCCTGCGCGCTCATACGACCGTGCAGCAGGCCGATCCGCATCTGCGGAAACTGCTGCTGCAACTGAATGTGGACGTCGATCGCATTCTGCACGTCCAGCTTGTCCGACTCCTCGATGAGCGGACATATCACATAGACCTGACGTCCTGCGGCCACCTCGCGCTGGATGAAACCGAGCACACGCTCCAGCATCGCATGCTGAACCGCGTACGTCTTAATCGGCTTACGTCCCTTCGGCAGCTCACGGAGCGTCGAAACGTCCATATCGCCGAACGCCGTAATGGCCAGCGTGCGCGGGATCGGCGTCGCCGTCATCGTCAGTACGTCGGGATTCATCCCTTTACGTCGCAGAATGCTGCGCTGGTTCACCCCAAAGCGATGCTGCTCATCCGTCACGACAAGTCCCAGCTGGCGGAAATACACATCTTCTTGAATCAGCGCATGCGTCCCGACCAATACATGGATCAAGCCCATCTGCAAAGAGGCCAGCAGATCCCGCCGCTGGCGGTCTGTTGAGCTTCCGGTCAGCAAAGCGACCTGCAGCCCGTAGGGCTCGAACAAGCTGCTCAGCGAGCGATTATGCTGCTCAGCGAGAATTTCCGTCGGCACCATCAGCGCGCCTTGGTAGCCTGCTTTCACCGTCGCGTACAGCCCAATGGCCGCGACGATCGTCTTCCCCGCACCGACATCGCCCTGCAGCAGTCGGTTCATCGCGTAGGGCTCCTGCATGTCGTGCAGGAGCTCACCGACGACCTTCTTCTGCGACTCCGTCAGCTGGAAGGGGAGCGCGCGCACGAAGGCGCGCACAGCAGGCAGATCAACCTGCTGCTTCAACCCATCCGTGCGGCTGCGCGTCACAGCCCGGTAAGCCTGGAGCTTGAGCTGGAATAGGAACAGCTCCTCATACACCATGCGCCTGCGCGCCTGCTTGCCCTCCTCCACGCCGCTCGGCGTGTGGATGACAGCCAGCGCCTTGCTGCGCGGCATGAACCCGTATCTGCCGGTAATGCCCGCCGGCAGCACTTCACTGATCAAGGCGCTGTACTGCGTCAGCGCCTGCCCGATCACCTTACGCATCCATTTCTGCGTAATAGAGCCCGCAACCGAATAGACCGGCTGGATCGTGCCGGTATTCGAATCCCCTTGTCCGGGAAATTCCGAATCGGACACACTCATTTGGCGACGCTTGGCGTCCCATTTGCCAGTCAGGAGAATCTCCTGCTGCGGCCGCAAGCGATCCTTTAAGAAATGGCGGTTGAACCACACCGCCGTCAGCAAGAAATCATCGACCATCACCTTGCAGGATAGGCGGGATTTGCCGCTGTAGCGCTGCAGGACCGGCTCGCCGATGATATAGCCCTTCACGGTGACACGGTCACCATCCTTCACGCTGGCTAGATCACGAACGGTATAATCCTCATACCGGAACGGAACATACTCCAGTAAATCCATAACCGTAAAAACGCCCATGGCGTTTAGCTCAAGTGCTTTTTGAGCGCCAACTCCATGGACTTCACGTACTTCAACTTGATTTAAATCCATCTCTTACACCGTACTCACGAAGGCTGCGATGGTACCTGGTCCAGCATGTGCGCCAATGACTGGACCTAGGGTAATATAATCCCCGTGCTCCACACCAAACCGCTGCACGATGGCCTCTCGCAGCTGCTCCGCACCTTCCAAATTATTAGCATGAGCAATATGCAGCGAGCGAATCGTCTTGTCAGACACATCCGCCGCCAGCAGCTCAAGAATGCGTGCAATCGCTTTTTTGTTACCGCGAACCTTATCAACGACGGTCACTTCACCCGCGCTGTCCAAAGTAAGAATAGGCTTAATATTTAATAAGGAGCCAAACAGCGCTGACGCCTTGCCAATCCTGCCGCCCTTATGAAGAAACTCCAGCGTGTCGACAAGGAAATAAATATAAAAATTCGCTCTCATCGTCTGAACAAGTGCTACGATTTCATCGACACTTTTCCCAGCTTGAGCAGCCTCAGCAGCAGCCAGAACGAGTGCTCCGATCCCATAAGAGGCAGAACAGGAGTCAATAAGGTGAACCTTACCGATCTGATCGCCCTCTAACAGCGTAGAAGCCAGTTCAGCCGTCCTGTAGGTTCCACTCAACGCTGATGACAAGTGAATGGAGATGACCTCCGTATCGGGCTCTTCCAGCAAGCTTTGATAGACCTCCAGAAACTCACCTGGTGACGGCGTTGACGTTGTTGGGAATTGTGTGGATGAGGTTAGCTTCCTATAGAACTCCTCTGACTGAAGCGTCACCGTATCCAGATACTGTTCTTCGCCAAAATTAATTTTGAGCGGCACCATTTCGATGTTCAACGCTTCTCTGACGGCCAATGGAATATCGGCCGTGCTATCCGTTACAATACGAATATTTGTCACAGGGCTCACTCCAATCACACGAATTTACAATACCTGCTTGTACACTGTTATTCAACCGATAACAGGTAGGCATACAATGGTTGTCCACCAGGATGAAGTTCAATTTCTATATCCGGATACATCGTCTGAATAAATGCTTCCAGCTCGTCCGTTCCTTCTTCAGTGGCATCTTCGCCCGTCAGGATCGTAACAATTTCGCTGCCATCATCGATCATTTCCTCGAGCAGCTTCTTGCACGCATCCATCAGACTTGGCTGTGAAGAGACAATACGGCCATCTTGGATACCGATGAAATGACCTTGTTTAATGTCCATACCATCCATGTTCGTATCACGTACGGCATATGTCACTTGACCGGATTTTACACGTTGCAATGATCCATTCATCGCGTCCGTATTCGTCCGTACATCCGCCTTCTCTTGGAAAGCCAAAATGGCTGCAAGTCCCTGAGGAATGGATTTCGATGGGATGACGATCAGTGTTTTATTATCGACCAGATCAACCGCTTGCTGCGCGGCCAAAATAATGTTCGAGTTATTCGGAAGCACATAAATCGTGTCCGCATCAATGCTGTTCACGGCGTTCACAATATCCTCCGTGCTTGGGTTCATGGTTTGTCCGCCTGATAGCACGACATCCACACCTACACTGGATAAAATGTCCGTAATCCCATCACCTAGTGCAACAGCTACAAAACCATACGGTTTGTTAGGAGCAGCAACAGCAGTAGCAGTAGAAACAGCCGCAGGGGCCTCGTACCCATGCGTCACATCTTCTAATATATGTGAATGCTGATCACGCATATTTTCGATTTTGATACGGCTTAAAGCGCCGTAATTCATCGCTTGATTCATAACCTCGCCCGGGTATTCCGCATGAATATGCACTTTCACGAGCTCTTCATCAGCAACAACAAGGAGCGAATCTCCTAGCTTGCTAAGTTGATCACGAAACGTGCCTTCATCAAACGTATAGCCCTTGACCTTGCCAGGAGCAATCGTTAACATAAATTCCGTGCAGTAGCCGAACTCGATATCTTCTGTAGCTAGATGGGCTTGTGCCGGCATATGAGCATGTACTTCTTTGGCCAAGTTCATACCAGGAAGAAGAGATACCTCACCTAGATTTGTATCCATCGTAGCGAAGTCCTCATCCACTTGCACCAAGCCGCCGCTTAACGACGTGACGAAGCCTTCATATACGCATACAAGACCTTGACCCCCTGCGTCAACAACACCCACCTGTTTAAGAATGGCTAGTTGATCCGGGGTTTTCGCTAGTGMTTCCTTCGCTTTGCCCAAAACTTCGTTCATCAAATCCAATAGATCGCTGCTGCGGCGATATTGTACGGCATGCTTAGCAGCTTCTTTGGATACAGTCAAAATCGTACCCTCAACTGGCTTTACAACAGCCTTATAAGCTGTCTCTACGCCTTGCTGCAAGGCAGCCGCGAACTGCTGGACATTCACACTTTCTAAATCATGCACATGCTTCGCGAAACCGCGGAACAATTGCGACAAAATCACACCTGAATTGCCTCTTGCGCCCATCAGTAGCCCTTTGGACAATGCATCAGCTGCTTTCCCAATATGAGAAGATGGCTTCTTCTTCAGTTCCTCACAGCCTGCCGTGAGTGTCAAATTCATGTTGGTGCCAGTATCTCCGTCGGGTACAGGGAAAACATTCAATCCATTAACCTTATCTACATTCCTGCGAAGGTTATCCGCACCCGCCAAGACCATGGCAGTGAAGTCATTTCCATTTATTGAAATAAAGCGCTTACTCAAAGTGATTCCCCTTCCTGATTATCGGGCTATTATTTGGCCACTCGAACGCCTTGAACAAAGATGTTCACATCGTCCACCTGCAACCCTACAACTTCATTTAAAATATATTTGACTTTCGTTTGGACATTACCTGCTACTACGGATATTTTGGTTCCATAGCTGACAATAATATAAAGATCAATTTCAAGTCGCCCGTTCTCTCTACGAACTTCAACACCGCGGCTCAAATTGTCTCGCCCTAGCAGCTCAGCTATACCATCCTTCAATTGCTTTCTTGTTGCCATGCCTACAAGTCCATAGCAATCTAATGCAGCCGATCCGGCCAGAGTTGAAATCACTTCATTGGTTATATACACTTTTCCATACTCGGTTGTGAGTTCAATCGGCATTATGTAACAACTCCTTCAAGTTTCGCTTTACCAAGACTAATCTTCATTGTACTATAACATACTTCATAAATAAACGGCAAAAGTGCAGGCAATTCGTTGACTCGGCTCCTTTTGCTATGCTATTATGTTTAAGTGTGTTTTTGCTGGTTGCATCACGTATCACATGATTTATTTTGAGGAATACTGTCATGTCAAGCTTAGGCTTGCCACCCAGGCTTCTTTGTATACTGCCGAAGGAGGTGTCAAACATGTCCCGCAAATGTTTCATTACAGGTAAAAGTCCTAGTTCAGGAAATCACGTGTCCCACGCTAACAATAAAAACAAGCGTACTTGGGGAGTTAACGTTCAAAAGGTTCGCATCCTCGTTGATGGTAAACCGAAACGGGTTTACGTAAGTACTCGTGCGTTGAAATCCGGAAAAGTGGCTCGCGTTTAATTCGTAGCTGCGGATACTTAACTTACTTATGTGAATGACAAAAAGCACCTTAATCGGTGCTTTTTTTGCATTCCTGGGGAGAATGACGTAAGTATGGGCAAACCTTAGTTTTTACTAAACGTATTAAGTACGGCTTTCACGAATCCTCCCAAAAATCTCGGCAGCTTGATTGTGTAGAATTTCATTCTCTACCCCTCCTTAGAGTTTTCGCCAGACAACTGGCTTCATAAGCCAGCTCCCTGACTTCTTGAGCAAACGCTTCGCGGGCGTGCATGACTGCTCCTTAACATCATTACAACAGTGTATGCCCAGAGCGGAGAAAAAGTGACATCTATTTTTACTTCCTCCCACAATTCAGTTGCTTCCAGAAAGCAAAAAAAGCTACAAGAGCGCATCACTCTTGTAACTATATGTATGCGGCTATGGAGCGGATATGCCCACCTCATTGTACAGTGCAACAATTAAACTGAAAACGAAATAGAAAAATACCGAGATTACAATAAACCATACGCGGAAGCTAATTTGTTCAAATCGGCGGAAGAACCGCATCCCTACATAGAGGGCGCCAAGTGAGAAAATGTACTTCACGAAATCGTCAATCGTTGAAAAACACGTCAATAATACCGCACAAAGCAGGCTGTACATCATTAGCCAGAGAAATCTCATTGTCCTTCGTCCCCTTTTAGCCGCGTATTCGCCGAATGGCCTCAGCACGGTCCTGTTGCCCGAATACGGCGTTGCCGGCTACCAAGACATCAGCCCCCGCCTCAATGACCTGCCGAGCTGTCACCTCATTGATACCGCCGTCAACTTCAATATGAAGCCCCGTGAGCCCCTTCGCATTCGCCTGCTCACGCAGAGCGCGAATTTTATTCAGCATCCCTGGGATGAAAGCCTGCCCACCAAAGCCTGGATTCACCGTCATAATCAGCACGAGATCCAATTGCTCATCCAGCACATGCTCAATGAGCGAGATTGGTGTAGCAGGGTTCAGCACAACGCCGGCTTTAATGCCGCTTTTCTTAATCAGGTCAAGCGTCCGATGAAGGTGTCTACATGCTTCTACATGCACGGATATCAGATCCGCACCTGCTTTCACAAAATCAGGAATATAACGGTCCGGCTGTTCAATCATCAAATGAACATCAAGCGGCAGCTTGGTGACTGGACGAATCGCGTCAACAACCAGTGGACCAATCGTAATATTGGGCACAAAATGGCCGTCCATGACGTCAACATGAATCCAGTCCGCTCCACCTTGCTCAGCTGCCTTAATCTCATCGCCAAGCTTGGCAAAATTGGCAGACAAAATAGAAGGTGCTACATATACCATTACGCCTAATACCTCCTCTTCCGTTCCTTGATTTCAGTTAAAAATAACAAGTAGTGATCATAACGAGAGGCAGCGATCGTACCGGTGGCAACGCCGTCCCGCACTTTACAGTCTGGCTCATGCAAATGCAAGCAGCCTCTGAAGCGACAGCCTTCTGCAACAGCCGCGAACTCCCTGAAGCAGCTGCTAAGCCCTTCTGCTTCAACTTCCATAAAGTCCAGCTGGCTGAAGCCCGGCGTATCGGCAACAAGACCGCCATTAGCAAGCGGCAGCAGCTCCACATGACGTGTAGTATGCTTTCCTCTTCCTAATCTCTGAGAAATCGCATTCGTCTCCAAATCAAGACCGCTGATCATTTTATTCAGTAAAGAGGATTTACCGACACCAGATTGCCCAGCGAATACACTAACTTTGCCATCCAGATGCTGTAGAATCGCTTTTACACCCTCTTCTAGTCTGGAACTCGTTGTAACGAAGGGATAACCGATTCCATCATAAAGGGTCGTTATCCGTTCAAATTCCGATGCAGTCATTTCTTTGGCATGAGAAGCAGCGTCATCAGTGTCCGTCAACAAATCGCTTTTGGTGAAGCATAACAACACATCGATACCCGTATTTTCAATATGCACCAGAAACTTGTCCAGCAGCTGCGTATTCAGAACAGGCTCTGTAACCGAAAAAACGAGCACGACCACGTTCACATTCGCAATCGGCGGACGAATGAGCTCCGAAGAGCGAGGAAGGATTTCCGTGACGGTTCCCTCCCCGTTCTCCGTGGCTTCGTACACGACACGATCTCCAACAAGAGGCGTTATATTTCTATTTTTGAACACGCCTCTTCCACGACAGGTCACCGTATTACCCTCCAGAAGAGCAACCCCTTCAGGCAATACATAATAATAACCGCTAAGCGCCTTGACGATGAGTCCTTGCGGCATTAATTGGCCCCTCCAGAAGGTGCTTTAGTAGCAGTTCCACCGGTTTGTCCTTGGCCATTCCCGCCAACGGGTATAGCTGGTCCGGTATTTTGTTGCTTCGGAGTTGGTGAAGGACTTGGAGATACGGTTTTCCCATTCTTTTGATCCAAATAATCTTGATAGGTACGTGTGATTGAATTAACCAAGCTGTCTCCTTCTTTGATCAAGATTACGGCTTTTTTGTCCGGTGAAACAATGACTTTGACATCCAAATTTTGCGGCTTCGATACTTTTTCCGTCAAGTATTCGAAGTTCTCATATTGGGCGTCGCTCACAATAATTTTGAACACAGAGTCCTTGCCTTCTGCCACAGGCTTCACAGGTACACTAACCGTGAGCTGTCCAGCATCCTCTGGCAATCCATCGCTAATGACTAACGAAATTTCAGAACCAACGGATACATCCTGATTTTTGTCAAAAGGAAACTGTCCAATAACCCGCCCTTTAGCAACCTTGTAGCTCTTCTCACGTGTAATCCCATTGACAGGGAGCTTCAGACTCAGCTTCGTGATTTGCGCCTTAGCCTCTGCCTCCGTCGAACCAACAAGATCTGGCATTTTGAACGTTTCTTTCGCTTTACTAACCGTAAAGGCGATCACGGCTTTGCCAACCTCAAACTCTTCACCCGCAAGTGGTGATTGTTTCAACACTATATCTGGCGCAGCGTCGGTTGTCTCTTGTGTAATCGTAATTTGCTCATCCTTAATGCCAAGCGCCTGCAGCTTCAATTTGACATCCTTGTAGGTCTGACCCGCGTAGTTGTCCATTTTAACTTTAGGTACACCTTTACTTACATAAAGCGTCACCTTCGTGCCCACATTCAAACGCATACCACTCGGATCCTGGCTAATAACCGTATCTTTCGGCAGCTTGCTATCCGCATCGTACTCAACCGTAGAACCTAATCTAGCGACCGTCAGTTCAGCTTGCGCTTGCGTCAGCGTCTTATTCACCACATTCGGGACCTCAACGGTTTCAATGGCGAACATTCCTTTCACATAACCAACCATATACCACATAGCACCCAGCACGATTAATAAAACAGCAATCCAGATCAGCGGCTTAATCCAACCTTTACCTTTAGAAGGAGCAGGCTCTTCCCGCCAAACAGGCTTGTCTGGTTCATCATCATCCTCATCGAATTGAGCTAGCTGATCAGCGCGAATGGCTGGCATAACTAGTGTACGCTCTTCATCCATGCCATAAGCATCCCAGAAGGCAATCTTCGCTTCATTCCGACGATCTGGAGCCAAGCATGTATCGAGATCCGCCATCATTAGCTTCGCAGATTGATACCGTTCTTCCGGCTTTTTGCGCATCGCCTTGAGAATAATATTCTCCACACTTTGAGGAAGCAGCGGATTCACCTTGCGCGGCTCTTCCACATCCTCCTGCAAATGCTTCAGGGCGACGGAAATTGGACTTTCCCCGAGAAATGGAAGTCGACCGGTCAGCATTTGATACATCACGATGCCAAGCGAATACAAGTCAGATTTCTCTCCTGTATTCGTACCTTTCGCATGCTCAGGCGAGAAATAGTGAACAGAACCGACGACAGAGCCGGTTTGTGTAATCGTGGATGATGTCGCGGCTCTAGCTATACCGAAATCGGTCACCTTCACACGGCCGTTTTTGCCAATCAGAATATTATGCGGCTTAATATCTCGGTGAATAATTTCGTTATGATGAGCGTGATCTAGTGCATCTGCAATTTGACTTGCAAAATGAACAGCATCTTCCACCTGCAGTGGCGCCTTTTCCTTAATTAAATCGTTCAGCGTTTTGCCTTCGATATATTCCATCACAATGTAATGGACATCTTCTTCTTGCCCAACGTCATAAATACTGACAACATTAGGATGAGATAGGGAAGCGGCTGCTTGAGCTTCTCTGCGGAACCGACGAATGAATTCTTCATCATGTACATACTGCTGACGCAGCACTTTGACTGCCACCTTGCGATTCAAAAGCAAATCATGCCCTTTATAAACCAAAGCCATGCCGCCTCCGCCAATGCGTTCTAAGATTTCATAGCGGCCTCCAAGCTTTCTACCGATCAATTCCCATCACCCCTTTTTCCGTCCGAATCCTGATCATGTGCAAATAAAAGGACCGTTACATTATCATCTCCGCCTTCGCGAAGCGCGCTCTGGATTAACTCCTCTGCCGCATCTTCCAATCGCTCGCTCGCACGAACAATTCGCAAAATATCAGCATCGTCAACCAACCCGCTCAAACCATCCGAACAAATGAGAATAACATCGTCTGGACGCCACGTGTACTCATACAGATCCACTTCTACACTAGGCTCTGTGCCAAGTGCACGTGTAATCCAATTACGTCTTGGATGATGGTCAGCTTCTTCCATCGTAAGCTGCCCATTCTTAACAAGCTCGTAAACTAAGGAATGATCTTCCGTTAATTGTTGGATGGATTCCCCTGTCAGCTTATACGCACGGCTATCCCCGATATGTCCGATAATGAGAAGCTCCTGTGAAGCAATTATGGCAACGACTGTCGTCCCCATCCCATGGTACTTTTCTTGACCCGACGCAAAAGCATAAATCTCCTCATTCGCCTTCTCAATCGCTTCCCTCAGTATTTGCTTACAGGCTTCCACCGACATTCCCCAATGGATGGATTGCAATTGCGCTCCAATCGTGTCAATGGCCATTTGACTGGCAATATCGCCAGCCTGATGCCCCCCCATCCCATCCGCAACAATAGCCAAAGATAGACCATTCAGCTGATGGTGGATGGCGGCACGGTCCTCATTGACTTGACGGACTTTACCAATATCGGTACGACTTACCATCTTCATCCGGCTCTCACCTCATTTACTGCTCTCCATATGCTTCGCTCGCAGTTGTCCGCAGGCAGCAGCAATATCACTGCCTTGTTCACGGCGTATGGTCGCATTAATTTTGCCCTTCTCCAGAATACGTTGGAAGGTAAAAATATCATCTCTGGGTGTACGTTTGAAATCACGTTCAGCAACAAAGTTGACGGGAATCAGATTCACATGGCTGAGCGGCATATCTTTCAAGATAAGCGCCAGCTCTTCTGCATGCTCAGGCTGGTCATTCACTTCACCCATAAGGGCATATTCAAATGTAATCCGTCTGCCCGTTTTCGCGATATAGTACTTACAAGCTTCGATGAGATCAACGAAAGGGAACCTGCGATTAACAGGCATTAGCTTCGACCTTAGTGCATCATTCGGCGCATGAATCGAAATCGCCAAATTCACTTGCAAATTCTCATCAGCGAACTTATAAATGTTCGGAACGATCCCACTTGTGGAAACCGTGATGTGACGTTGCCCGATGTTCAATCCTTTCGGGTGAATCATGACACGCAGGAAATTCATGGTCGCTTCATAATTTTCAAACGGCTCGCCAATCCCCATGATCACGATCGAGGAAATACGCTCTTCCGTCTCATCGAGCAACTTCTGCGCTTTCACAACTTGGGCGACGATCTCGCCTGGACGCAGATCGCGTTTTAGCCCACCTAAAGTAGATGCACAGAAAGTACAGCCTACTCGACAGCCGACTTGGGTCGTTACGCAAATACTGTTGCCGTAGTTATGCTTCATTACGACGGTTTCAATCGCATTCTTATCTTCAAGCTCGAACAAGAACTTGACCGTGCCATCTTGGGATTGAAATTTGGTAATCTCGGACAGGGTAACGAAATCAAACTGATCCTTCAGCTTGTCACGAAGTGCTTTCGGCAAATTCGACATCTCATCGAAGCTGAAAACGCGTTTAATATATAACCAATCAAAAATTTGACCGGCACGAAACGCGGACTCCTCGTTTTCTTTTACCCAGCTTTGCCACTCATCCCAATTCAAATCATAAACAAATGGTTTCTCTTTCTCATACGGCTTTATACCCACATTTATCACAACCTGTTGTTATTTCGTCTATTTGTCAATATTTTAACACAAAGCAGGAACGAACACACGTCCCTGTCTGTTACACGTCACGTTTACGCAAACGAGCGATAAAAAAACCGTCCGAGTGGAACTGCTGCGGCAGAATTTGCACCATACCAGAAACAGCAGCAGCTGGGTCAATATCCGTGAAAACATCCGCTGGCAGCGGAGCAAGTTCAAACTCGCTGTGCTCCGCAAGGAAACGCGCAACCATGCCCTCATTCTCCACTTGTTCGATCGTGCACGTGCTGTACACCAGCACACCGCCTGGCTTAAGCAGTCGGTGTACACGACTCAGAATCGCATATTGCGTTTCGCTGATCTCATCGATTTCCGCTTCCTGCTTCGCCCATTTGAGATCCGGCTTGCGGCGAATAACGCCAAGACCCGAGCAAGGGGCATCCAGCAGGATGCGATCGAAGGACTCTGCCGCAAAATGCTCATCCAGCTTCGCAGCATCCATCACAAGCGTCTGAATCGACGATAGTCCCAGACGCTCCGCTTGATCTGCGATCAGCTTTTGCTTGTGCTCATGCAGATCACAAGCCCAAATCTGCCCCACATCATCCATCTTCTCGGCGATGTGGGCGGTCTTGCCGCCAGGGGCGGCACAGCAGTCCAGCACCTTCATGCCTGGACGCGGATCCAGAGCCTCGGCGACGAGCATCGAGCTCTCGTCTTGAATCGAGAAGTCCCCTTGCCCGAAGCCGGGGACTAACGCCATGTTCCCGGCCCCCTGCACAAGGATGCCGGCCGGGGCCAGCTCTGACGCTTCCGCGCTGAGGCCGCTAGCTTGGAGCTGCTCCAGCAGCTCCAAGCGGCTGCGCCGCCTCGCGTTCGCGCGGATGCTCACGTGCGGCGGCTCATTGTTCGCCGCACAGATCTGTTCCGTCAGCTCAGGACCGAGCTGACGGATCCATCGGCGCACGAGCCATTCCGGATGGGAATGGCCCAGCGCGATGCGCTTCACGTCGCCGAGCGCAGCCGGCAGCGTGAGCTCGGCCTTGCTGCGGATGATCGCGCGCAGCACGCCGTTGACCATGCCCGAGATGCCTTGATGGCCTCGGCGCTTCGCGATATTGACCGCTTCGCTCACGACCGCATGGTCAGGGATGCGGTCCAAATAATGCAGCTGATAGAAGCTCAGCCGCAGCAGACACCGCACCCAGGGCTCCAGCTTCGCGAGCCCTTTGCTAACGAAGCGCTCTAAAAAGAAGTCAATTGTATTCTGACGCCCAATCGTGCCATACACAAGCTCGGTAGCGAGACCAGCGTCCGCTCGCTCCAAGGCATGCTTCTGCAGCACTTGATTCAACAGTAGATTGCTGTAAGATTGATTCTCTTCAACGCGAACAAGCACATCCAACGCCGCATCACGGGCGGAACGCTTAACAGCGCTGCTCTTCGCAGCGCCCGAGGATGACTTTGGCGCAGAGGGCTTGCGCGCGCTCTGCGAATTTGTATGTCCTTGTTGCGGACGAGTTGGTTTATTCGTAGACAAAATCAAATACCTCATTTTTTGTGGTGGCATTGTGAATTGATTTACTGATTTACATAATAGTCTCAAGATTCCTTATTAAATGAGCAAATCGGCCTAAGCGTGGTTCCCCAGTACCGTACCAACCGGAATCTGGACGCCACGAATGAACTCCGAGACAGGCATCGCCTTCTTGCCAGCAGGTTGAATTTCGGTTAGCCACAAAGTGCCTGCTCCGGTCATCACTTCAATTCCCTGCTCACTGCATTTAAGCACAGTTCCTGGCGCGACGCCAAACCGAACCTGCCCTGCTTGCTCCGGCTTCAAGCTCGCCCAAACTTTCAAGACTTCCCCATTCCAGAACGTATAGGCACCAGGAAAAGGATTTAAGCCTCTAATGTGATTCCACAGCTCGATCGCCGAACGTGACCAATCCAAGAGCTCATCTTCCCTGCGAATATTAGGCGAATAGATGGCATCCGCCTCATTCTGAGGAACAGCCTCGATCCGGCCAGCCAATAGATCTGGCAACGTACGCTTCAGCAGATCAGCCCCAGCCATACTCAGCTTGTCAAACAACATCCCCGTCGTATCTGTATCTTCAATCGGCAGCTCCACGCTGGAAATCATATCGCCTGTATCCAAGCCTACAGCCATATACATAATGGTGACGCCTGTGACAGCTTCCCCTCGCATGACCGCATGATGAATCGGCGCTCCCCCCCGATATTTCGGAAGCAGCGATGCGTGAATATTAATACAGCCGTACTTTGGCAAATCTAACACCGATTTCGGTAAAATTTGACCATAAGCAGCAGTGACGATTAAATCTGGCGCAAGCTGGCGGATCTGCTCGACGGAATCTGCTTCACGCAGCTTCACTGGTTGAAGCACCGGAATACCGTGTTTCTCCGCCTCTACCTTCACTGGTGTCGGCGTAAGGACGCGTTTGCGTCCCTTCGGCCGATCCGGCTGCGTGATAACCGTGGTCACGTTGTAGCCTTCCTCCAAGAGTAAACGCAAGGAGGGAACTGCGAAATCCGGTGTGCCCATGAAAATAATATTCACGCTTCTTCTTCCTCTTCTTCTTCATCGGCTGTATAGGTATTGACCGCAAGATCCGTAAACAATATACCATTTAAGTGATCAACCTCATGGAAAATACAACGAGCTAATAACTCCGTGCCCGTAACTTCAATCGGGTTGCCATCACGATCTTGCCCTTTAGCCGTTACATTCAGCGCACGAAGCACATCACCACGAAGACCTGGAATACTTAGACAGCCTTCAGCACCCATTTGTTCACCGCTGGATGTGACGATCTCTGGATTCACCATTTCGATCAATCCACCGTGCTCTTCGCCGCAATCCATCACGATCACGCGCTTCAGAATACCGATTTGTGGAGCAGCAAGGCCTACGCCTTCCGCTTCATACATCGTATCTGCCATATCATCAAGCAATTTATGCAGATTGGAATTAAACTTCGTAACTGTGATTGCTTTCTCACGCAGCACAGGATCTGGATCTTTAACAATAATACGAATAGCCATGAATGTGCACCTACCTTTAATGTCATCTCGATTAGGGGTTCTTACATCAAATATTGCGGGTCAACATCCACGCTTATAAGCAGCTTTTCTTTGGCTGAGCGTTCCTCAAACCAAGCTACTGTCTTCCCAACGATCTCTGCAGCTAAATCTTCCCCCCGATATTTTACCACGCATTGGAATCGATATCTATCTTTGATTCGGGAAATTGGCGATGCAACAGGTCCTAACACGTCAAAATGAAAGGATGAATCCATCGGTACGGCTTCCGAAAACAAATCTACCTGCTGTCTCGTGTAAGGAAGGGCGATCTCCTTCAAACGTGTAACAAAGGCTTCCGCCAGACGCACCAGCAGCGGTACTTGTTCGTGTGAAAACGTAATTAATATTAATCTTTGATACGGCGGATAGCCTAAATTAGCACGAATATCCATCTCATGGTTCGCAAAAGCCACATAATCATGATGACTCGCATATTGCACACTGTAATGATCAGGTGTATACGTTTGTACGAATACTTCCCCTTGCTTTTCGTGCCGTCCCGCTCGGCCTGCAACTTGCGTTAAGAGCTGGAACGTCCTCTCTGCAGAACGAAAATCAGGAATATTAAGCACGGTATCCGCCGCGATAACCCCAACTAAGGTAACATCCGGAAAATCAAGCCCTTTTGCCACCATCTGCGTCCCCAAAAGCACATCCGCCTGCTTCTCGCGAAACATCGTCAGCCATTTTTCATGTGAACCCTTTTCGGTCGTTGTATCGACATCCATACGAATAACCCTAATGCCAGGGAAAATCTTGCTTAGCTCTTCCTCTACACGCTGTGTCCCTGTGCCGAAATGACGAATATGCTCAGATTGACAGCTCGGACACTCCGTCACCTCACGCTCCGCATAACCGCAATAATGACAACGCAGTGCACGTGAGCTTTGGTGATACGTCAATGAAATGTCGCAATGCGGACACTGTGAAACGAAACCGCACGTCCGACACATCACGAAAGTCGCATAGCCGCGTCGATTCAGCAGCAATACCGTCTGTTCTTTCTTGTGTAACCGTTCTTCGATCGCTTTATACAAAGATCGGCTAAACATCGACCGATTGCCGGTTTTCAGCTCCTCACGCATATCCACAATCGTAACAGGCGGCATCGGTCTGCTCGCGACGCGCTCCTTCATGGTCAGCAATGTAAAAGGAGGTTGAGGTCGATCTCTCCGGCGTCTCGTTTTCTCCATGCTTTCCAAAGAAGGTGTCGCAGAACCAAGCACAACAACAGCAGCTTGCTGCTTCGCCCTTTGAACTGCCACATCACGCGTATGATATTTGGGACTCTCTTCTTGTTTATAGGAGGATTCATGCTCTTCATCGATAATAATCAGGCCAATGTTCGTAAAAGGAGCAAAAATCGCCGACCGCGCGCCGATCACGACCTTCACTTGCTTGCGCGTAATTTTGCGCCATTCATCGTAGCGTTCGCCATTGGATAATCGGCTATGAAGCACGGCAACCAGATCGCCGAATCGCCCTTTGAACCGCTCTACCATTTGCGGTGTAAGGGAAATCTCCGGCACAAGTACAATGGCTTCCTTATCCATATCCAAGCATTGCTGGATGGATTGGAGGTATACCTCGGTTTTCCCGCTGCCGGTAACCCCATGCAACAGAAACACCTCATGCCGATCTTCGGCCACTGCGTCACGAATCGGCGCAAACACACCGCTTTGCTCCTCCGTAAGGAGAAGCGGCTTCGTCCGCTCAAACGCACGACCACTATAAGGGTCGCGCATCACTTCGACCTCGCGCAGCTCAATCCAACCGCGATCGGCCAAGCTTTTGACCGTGCTCGCACTGATCTCGACAGTCTCCATCAACTCCGTCAATCGAACGGCGTGCGGATGCTCGATCAAATAGCGCAGCACCTCTTTCTGCTTGTTCGCTCGGGCTGGAAGCTCGGCTAAAGCCTCTTCCAAACCAACGCCTCCAGCGGGCGGAAAGACAGTCAGTGCTTTTTTGGTATTCATCCGATCCTTCACCAGTTGCACTTCCGCAAGTCTACCCGTTGACAACAGCTCTTTGATCAGAGCACCTTCCTTCGAAAAACGCTCCAATAACACGTCCATCGAAACGGATTCCTTGCTTTTCACAAAGCTAATAATCGCTTCTATGTCCGGCATATCCAGAAACGATTGATCTTCAGATTCTTCCCCTACGATAATCACACGCTCATATTTCGCTTTCAGTGCCGCAGGAAGCATCGCTTGCAGAGCCGTCACTTCATGACACATATACATGCGACTGATCCACCGTCCAAGACTGACAAGTTCGCTCGTCAAAGGCGGTACGAGATCCAACACATTTTGAATCGGTTTGATGCGCTTCGCGTCGACTTGCGTTTCCTTTTGTAGTTCAACCACAAAGCCTTGCAGCACCCGAGGACCAAAAGGTACACCTACTCGGCTGCCAACTTCAACCCATTTGCTCAGAGATGCCGGAACTTCATAGTCGAACGCCCGGTTGGTTTGCTTCGCAGGGACATCGACAATGACTTTGGCGTACATCAGGATTTCACCGCCGCAGCCATACGATCAGCAGCAAGCTCAAGCAGCTTACGTGCTATATCCCACTTACTTTGTATAGGCAGAGCTTGTACAAGCCCGTTATGATCATAGAATCGAACGACGTTCGTATCCCCGCCAAAGCCAGCGCCCTCTTGTGACACATCGTTCCCTACGATGAGATCGCAGTTTTTGCGCTTCAGCTTGTCCATCGCATGTTCATCCAAGCGTTCCGTTTCCGCTGCAAATCCGATAACGAACTGATGCGCTGTTTTCAACGTGCCGATTTCCTGTAAAATATCAGGATTTTTGATTAACTCCAGCGTTAGCGATTCGGATTTCTTTTTGATCTTCTGCTCGGCCACAATGGCAGGACGATAATCGGCCACTGCCGCAGCCTTAATAATGAGTTGGTTTTCCGCGAGCCTAGCTAAGACCGCTTCACGCATGTCCAGCGCAGACTGCACCGGAACAAGCTGAACACCTTCTGGTACTGGCAGCGCCGAAGGCCCCGATACCAACGTTACCTTCGCCCCCATCCGCAAGGCTTCTTCTGCAATGGCAAAGCCCATTTTGCCTGATGAATCATTGGTCAAGTAACGAACTGGATCCAGACGTTCCACGGTGCCTCCGGCCGTCACTAGGACGTGCTTACCCGCTAACTGTCCTACATCCCCTTGGAAATGCCGCTCAACCGCAGCAAAGATCTCCTCCGGCTCAGCAAGACGCCCCTTGCCCACATACCCGCAGGCTAGTTGCCCTTCGCCAGGCTCAATGAAGCGTACGCCGCGGCGACGCAGTGTCTCCATGTTCGTCTGCACAGCTGGATTCGCGTACATATGCACATTCATCGCAGGCGCCACCCAGATCGGTGCCATCGTTGCAAGTAATGTCGTGCTAAGCATATCGTCTCCAAGCCCAAGTGCCAGCTTGCCAATCGTATTGGCCGTGGCAGGTGCAATCAACACAAGGTCAGCGCTGTCAGCCAAGTTGATGTGCGATACGACCGAAGGATCCTTCTCATCAAAGGTATCGACAAAAACATGATGCCGCGACAAGGTTTGAAATGTTAACGGCGCAACGAATTGCACCGCAGAACGTGTCATAATGACCCGTACAACAGCCCCAGCCTGCGTTAATTTGCTCGTTAGTGCCGCCGCTTTATAAGCTGCAATACCTCCACAGACACCGAGCACAATCGTTTTGCCTTGCAATACACCCATGGGAATCCCCTTTCGAAATGCTAAACGAAATAAACGGCTACTCCGTCCTTCAAGGACGGGGAGCGTTTATCTAGAAATATAGCGGATTTATAATGTGAAACATAGACTTCCTTATATTTTGAGAAAAAAATAACAACCACGAGGGTTGTTGGGTAAGGCAGTTTATTTCTTCGCGTATTTCTCGCTCTCGTTTGTGTTGATCTTCTCATAACCGATGTAATTACCGTATAGTTCTTCTAACGCAACACCAACATGTTTGTGGGCCTTCTGGCCTTTCAAATCGGATTTTGCACCATCACGCAGGGATCTTGCTCTTTTGGAAGCAGCTACAACCAGCGAGTACTTGCTGTCTACGATATCAAGCAGTTTATCAATTGAAGGGTATAACATTCAATTCACCTCATCCATCCATTGTACGATTTTTGGATACATACGATCTTTTTTGCAATGCTCAGCCGCTAGAATCGCTTGTATTTTCGCGCATGCGGTATCTACATGATCATTCACGATCGCATAATCATAGTGCTCCATCAGACGAATTTCATCGATGGCCACTGACATGCGGCTGCGAATGACCTCATCCGTTTCCGTGCCACGTGTAACAATACGATTCTCAAGCTCATCTAGAGATGGCGGCAGCAAGAAAATAAATACACCTTCGTCAAATTTCTGTTTGACCTGCAGTGCACCTTGAACCTCAATCTCCAAGATCACATCATGTCCTGAACGCAGCGTCTCCTCTACGAAACGTCTTGGTGTTCCATAGAAGTTGCCCACATATTCAGCCCACTCCAGTACTTCATCAGTTTCAATCAATTGCTGAAACTGTTCGCGGGTTTTGAAAAAATAATTAACGCCGTCTACTTCACCTTGTCTAGGAGAACGCGTTGTCGCTGATACGGAATAGACAATATCCGGAGCAACCTTGCGCAGCGCCGCACAAACCGTCCCTTTGCCGACACCAGACGGTCCGGATAAAACAATCAGAATACCTCTCTCACGCTCAAGAGTGTTCGTATTACTCGTCATGATCATCGTCCTTATTCGAAAGTCTATGCGCTACCGTCTCTGGTTGTACTGCCGATAAAATCACATGATCGCTGTCCGTGATAATAACGGCACGGGTTCTTCTACCATATGTAGCGTCAATCAGCATGTGACGATCACGCGCTTCTTGAATGATTCTCTTGATCGGAGCCGATTCTGGACTCACGATCGAGATAATGCGGTTCGCCGATACGATGTTGCCGAACCCGATATTGATTAATTTGATAGCCATCTAGGACTTCCTCCTCGCGAAGCACATGCAAGCTTCACTCGATATTCTGTATTTGTTCCCGCATTTTCTCAAGCTCTGCTTTCATCGCAATCACTCTAGCCGTAGGCTCCGAATGATTCGACTTCGATCCGATCGTGTTCACTTCCCGATTCATTTCTTGAATCAAGAAGTCTAGCTTTCGGCCAACAGGCTCTTTGTCTGAAAGCAATGCCTCACATTGCCCAAAATGACTCTTCAGACGAGTCAATTCCTCATCCACATTAGAACGATCTGCGAATAGAGCAATCTCAGTCGCAAGGCGCTGCTCATCCACAGGAATCCCATCCAGTACAAGGGACTGAATACGACTCGTCATCTTCGCCGCATACTCCTGAACAACTTGAGGAGCCAACGCTTCCAACTCAATGTGAATTCGCTTCATCTCGGTTAACCGTTCACGAATATCCAGCTCTAGGAAATCCCCTTCGCGGTGTCTCATCGCGGATAACTGAGCGACAGCCTCCTGCAAACAGGCGCATAGCTCCTGTTCGATCTCGTCATCAGGCTCCTGACGTACATCCTTCATTTGAATCAGCTCAGGAAGTTTCAATAAATCATTGAGTTCTACCTGACCCGTGATCCCATACCGCTGCTTCAACTGCTCAGCCGCTTCCAGATAAGCATCTGCCAAAGCAAAATTAACCGTTACGTTCTTCGGGGAAGCCGCTTCACGTTCCGCCGTGATAAAGACGTCTACACGTCCTCGCTTCACAGCCTGCAATACCGTTTTCTTCAAAGCGTCTTCGAAAGCCGCCCATTCCTTAGGCAAACGAATCGACACTTCACTATACCTATGATTGACCGATTTCACATCGATAAACACGTTGTATCCCGCAAAAGAACGATTCGCTTGTCCGAACCCGGTCATACTGCAAATCATTCTAATCACATCCATTACCCTATTTTAATTCATTTTGAAAGTGGGTACAAGTGGAAATCATGCCTTTTCGACTTTTCCCACACATAATTGGTCAGATCTACGCACATTTCATACGCCAGAAAGGGGGTCATCAGATAAATACCATTAAAGTATTGCATCGCGGTATCCAGCAGTTCTTTGGCAATTTCCACACCCATTGCACGGCCTTCTGGACCCTTCAATCCATCCATCCGCGCCCTAACTTCATCTGACAATCGAATGCCGGGGACCTCATTGTGTAGATATTCGGCATTGCCGCCGCTAGCCAGCGGGGCGATACCAATGAAAATAGGAATTTGCAGATGCTTAGTCGCTTCATAAATCTGTTCAATCAGTTTGGCATCGTACACAGGCTGGGTCATGATATAATCCGCGCCTGCCTCGATTTTGCGCTCCAAGCGCTGCACAGCTTTATCTAAATGCTTCACATTCGGATTGAATGCTGCACCTACAACGAAATTAGCCTTCTGCTTCAAAGGTTTACCGGAGAAGGCAATGCCTTCGTTGAGCTGTTTAATCATCCGAATAATTTCGAATGAGGTGAGATCGTATACGGAGCTGGACCCAGGGAGATCGCCAAACTTGGCGGGATCGCCGGTCACGGCCAGCACATGGTCTATCCCAAGCGCGTGCAAGCCCATGAGATGGGACTGCGTCCCGATCATGTTGCGGTCACGACACGCGATGTGAATGAGCGGACGCGCGCCCAAACGCTCCTGCACGAGGTAGCCGAGTGCCAGGTTGCTCATGCGCGTCACAGCAAGGGAATTGTCGGCCATCGTAATGGCGTCGACATGAGCCTCTTGCAGGGCCTTCGACCCCTGCATGAACTTCTCGATGTCGAGATCCTTTGGAGGATCCAGCTCGACAATGACGGTTTTGCGCTGCTTCACGATGTCCAGCAGCGAAGGAATACCCGCTGGAGGGGCAGGCTGCGCCGGCTCGGGCTCGATCACGAGCACAGCGGCTTCCGCAGGGGCTGCGCCCGGAGCAGCTGGTACATAGCCCTGCAGCGCCTTCGCCACAGCGGCGATGTGCTCCGGCGTCGTGCCGCAGCAACCGCCGATGATTCGCGCGCCAAGATCAGCAAAGCGCAGCGCGCTTTCGGCGAAGTACTGAGGCGTCGCCGTATAACTATAGTGCCCGTCTATGTAGTCGGGCAACCCTGCGTTCGGAAACGCCGAGAACGGAACACCAGGAATCGGCGCGATCTTCTCCATCGAACGCAGAATCCCGTTCGGGCCGACGCGGCAGTTAAAGCCGATCACATCAGCACCTTCGTCACGCAGTCGGAGGAACGCTTCTTGCAGCGGAACACCGTCTTGGGTGCTGCCCGTGCCCTCATTGGCAAACTGGCAGATCACGGGAAGCTGACTCATGCTGCGGATAATCCGTAAAGCAAGCTGCATCTCTTCCAAATCATAGAAGGTCTCAAGCAACAACCCATCCACAGGCGAGTCTAACAGAACGCTGATTTGTTCCCGCAGCGACTCCTCCACATCGGAAGTACGTACATTTTTACGTTTCCCAGCACGTATAGAGCCAATTGCACCTACAACATAGGCGTCGTCTCCAACAGCTTTCCGAGCCAGCTCAACACCCGCACGGTTAATGGCTTCAACGTCGCCTTCCAAACCATATTTCGACAGTTTCTCGCGATTCGCCGAAAACGTATTCGTTTCAATAAGACGAGCACCTGCCTCGAAATAACGGCGGTGCACGTCAGCGACCGTTTCCGGTCTAAGCAAATTTAATTCTTCATATGAAATGCCGACGGGAAATCCCATCTGATATAAGTATGTCCCCATAGCACCGTCACCGGTCAAAATTTCCCGTTGCAGCGCTGCACGAAGATCCAATTTCATGCCTCATTTCCCCTATCTACCCGACTTATAGTTTCCCTGTAAACACTTCTTCCGCAGGTCCCGTCATATAAACGTGATTGTCCGCTTCCAGCCACTCGATGAACAAATCTCCACCCTTGAGTGAAACCGTTGCTTCACGATCGGATAAACCATTTAGCACAGAGGAGACCAGCGTAGCGCAAGCTCCCGTTCCGCATGCAAGCGTAGGCCCAGCGCCTCGCTCCCAAACCCGCATATCCGTATAAGCGCGATCGCGAACGGTTGCGAATTCGACATTTATTTTGCGTGGAAACATTGGATGTGCTTCAAGCTTCGGCCCCCAAGTTGCGAGGTCAAAATTCACAGCATCCTCCACATAGATAACACAATGCGGGTTCCCCATGGAAACCGCTGTGAACCGAAATGTTCTGCCTTCTACCTCAATCGGGTAATCAATCACCTTATCAGCATCAACCGTCGTTGGCACCTGAAGTCCTTGTAGAATGGGCGCCCCCATATCCACACGAGCGGTCACAACTTTACCGTCTTGCACGTGTACTTGAACCTTCTGTACACCAGCACCAATGGTTTCAACGGTAATCTCTGTTGCATCAATGAGCTTATAGTCGTACACATATTTGGAAACACAGCGGATCGCATTGCCGCATTGCTCGGCCTCAGATCCATCCGAGTTGATAATGCGCATTTGAAAATCAGCCTTCTCTGAAGGAAGAATAAAGACAACGCCGTCGGCACCGATGCTAAAAAATCGATTACACAGCTGGATGGCCAACTGGTCAGCCCCGACAGGAAGCTCTTTCTCCCCGGCTACGACGATAAAGTCATTGCCAAGTCCATGCATTTTCGTAAAATTCATGTCAAGCACCCCTATGTGCGGTTTAGCCATTATCATAGCGTAAAAACGACAGTATGCATAGTCCTACGCCACCGCAGCACGTCATAGTCGCCAAATCGCCTTATTCTTACTTACCGGCAAAAGACACAGAAAAAGCCGCCTAACGGCAGCTATTTCCACTTCGCTTATCTAAAGCTAGGTTTTGATGATTTATTATACACAGAAGAGCTTGAACCTCTTGAACCTTTGCTCCGTTTTGGCGACAACACGCTGCCTAGCCCCATAAAGAATGTCGGAATACCAGCCGCAATTAGAACAAGAATCCAATCTTTCCAGCCTAGTGGAACGGTTTTGAAGATCGGTTGGAGGGCATCCACATACATAACGCCGAGCATTAAAATAAGTGATGATAAAACAGCGAGAACTAAGTACTTATTTTGCAAAGGATTCCGATGGAAAATCGAACGTGAACTGCGACAATCGAACACATGTATGAGCTGAGCCATAACCAGGGTCGCGAACGCGACACTTTGCGCTTTCAATAAAGTCTCCGCATCCGATGGATTGACGCGTAATATGAGCCAGAAGGCACCCAATGTACATACCCCAATGAGCATACCACGGGAAATAATTTTCCAACCTAATCGTCTTGCAAAAATACTTTCCTTTGCCGAACGCGGCCTGTGCTGCATTAAGTCTTTCTCTGCCTGATCCACACCAAGCGCCATCGCTGGCAGACCATCTGTGACCAAATTCACCCATAAAATCTGAATAGGTACGAGCGGAAGCGGCATCCCTGCCATCATGGCGATGAACATCGTCATAATCTCGCCAACATTAGAAGCAAGCAAGTAGCGAATGAATTTGCGAATATTTTCATAAATGCTACGACCCTCTTCAATCGCCGCAACGATCGTCGAGAAATTATCATCACTAAGGATTAAAGAGGATGCCTCTTTGGATACATCGGTTCCCGTAATCCCCATGGCAATCCCGATATCAGCCGCCTTAATCGCTGGCGCATCGTTGACACCATCCCCCGTCATGGCAACAACGTGTCCATTGCGCTGCAATGATTTCACGATTCTTAGCTTATGTTCAGGGGATACCCTTGCATAGACGTAGGTATCATTGACTTTAGCATCGAGCTCATCATCCGAAAGCTGTCCGATTTGCTGACCGCTCATACTGACGCCATTAGTTGGAATCATGCCAAGCTGCTTTGCAATCGCTTCTGCTGTCGTTTGGTGATCCCCTGTGATCATAACGGTCTTGATGCCGGCTTTACGGCATTTGGAGATCGCTTCACGCACTTCTTTGCGCGGAGGATCGATCATACCGGTCAAGCCTACAAAAACTAAGCCATTTTCAACATCCTCATGGTCGTCATACCGATCACTTACTTTAAGTTCTTTATACGCAATACCCAACACGCGAAGCGCCGATTTGGCCATGCCTTCATTCGCTGAGATGACCTTTTGTTTCAGGGTTGACGTAAATGGAATGACTTTACCATCCCACAAGATGTAACTGCAATGCTGCAGCAATACGTCTGGCGCACCTTTCGTACAAGCCATGCGGCCATTCTCGGAGGACACCAGAACAGACATCCGTTTACGCTCCGAGTCGAAAGGGAACTCGGCGATCCGTTTATATTTTTCCCGCAGCGAATCTTGGGTAATCCCGCTCTTGGCACTCAGAACAACTAAGGCCCCTTCGGTTGGATCGCCTTTAATATGCCAAATCGAGGCAGGTCCTTGTGTACCCTCTTTGCCTTTCTTCCTCTTCGATTCTTGTTTTTCTTCAATTAAGGTTGCGTTATTGCAAAGGGCAGACACATGGAGCAGCTTCGTAAGAGAAGGATGCTTGTGCACGTCCGTATGCTGGCCGCTTAGAAGAATATTGCCTACTGGCGCATAGCCATCCCCTGTAACCTCTAGTACGTCACCGCCAACCCACAAATGGGTCACCGTCATTTTGTTCTGTGTCAGTGTACCTGTTTTATCAGAGCATATGACAGAAGCACACCCTAATGTCTCAACCGAAGGCAGCTTTCTGACGATGGCTTTCCGCTTAATCATCCGTTGTACACCAAGAGCAAGAGCAATCGTTACAATCGCTGGGAGCCCTTCAGGAATAGCTGCAACGGCTAAGCTTACGCCTGCCAAGAACATCGCGTACGGTGGTTGTCCATGCATAATACCTGCTACAACAACAAGAATCGTCAACGCAATGGCAACGATAATTAAAATTTTACCTAACTGCTCCAAACGGTGCTGCAACGGTGTTTCCATGGATTCTGTATTTTGAATCAGATCAGCGATTTTGCCCATTTCCGTGCTCATCCCGATCCGAACAACAACCGCCTTCGCTGTTCCACGAGAAACCATCGTACCCATGAAACCCAAGTTGCGCTGATCACCAAGTGGTACTTCCTCGTGCGGGATAGAAGCTGTTATTTTACTTACGGCAATCGACTCCCCTGTTAGAGCGGACTCCTCGATATAAACGCCGTTCGTTTCCAGAAACCGAACATCTGCAGGGACTCTGTCGCCGCTTTCCAGAAATACAATATCACCTGGAACCAGATCACGAGCCGGAATTTGATGAACGGCCCCTTCTCTCCAAACATTCGCATTTGGCGCAGACAGTTCTTTCAGTGCACGTAGTGAGCGTTCCGCTCGAAATTCCTGTGTAAAGCCCAAAATCCCATTCATCACAATAATGACGACGATGGTAATCGCATCTAAATATTCACCTAGCAAGCCGGATATTAGAGTCGCCCCCAATAGTACCAGCACCATGAAATCTTTAAATTGATTCAGCAGCAGTGTGATTGGTGATACACGCTGCCCCTCTGAGAGCTCGTTTCGCCCTACCTCAGCCTGCCGTTTCCAAGCTTCTTCCCAGGGCAATCCTTGCTGCATATTCACCTGCTGTGCCTGCAAGACATCCTCCGAGTTCAACTGGTACCACTTATTCTGACTCATCCGCCCTTCTCCCTCCCACATCCACTTGATCTTGTCTCACACTTATACGTATTTGTATTCAGACAAGCAGGAAAATATCCCTGAAATCATCTTTCCTGCCCAGAGCCCCTTAAGTTTTTGTGAAAAGTATGGCATCATAGAGATTAGCAAAGTTGTCGGCTACTGAACGGGTTGCACGATCAAGACGCAAATGGCAGCTAGCCCCAAAGAATGGAGTTGTATGCATCATGGCTTTAGACGGACTCGTCCTTCATGCAATTGTTCACGAGCTTCAAATGTATGTGGGAGGCCGCATTAATAAAATTCATCAACCGAGCGAAAATGATATTGTGCTGCAAATTCGCACCCAAAGGCAGAACGTGAAACTGCTGCTTTCTGCTAATCCTACTTATCCACGGGTTCAAACAACAGAACAGGTATCTATAAATCCTATGGATGCTCCAATGTTCTGTATGCTGCTTCGCAAGTATTGCGAGAGTGGCGTCATTGAGGCCGTAGAGCAAATTGGCATGGAACGGGTGATTCGTTTCCAAATTCGTCATCGTGATGAATTAGGTGATGTCTCCCTCAAGCATATTATTGTGGAAATTATGGGACGTCACAGCAATATTATTCTTCTAGACCCTGAAACAGGAACGATCCTAGATGGCATTCATCATGTCACGCCAGCGATAAGCTCATATCGCGTCGTCATGCCAGGCAGCAAATATGTGACACCGCCTGAGCAGGATAAGCAAAATCCACTTGAAGTGGATGCCGAAGCATTCGCGCAAGCGCTAGAGAGGCCAACGTCGTCGAATGAGGATTCCGATTCCGCAACTCCGGTCAAACCTGAGCAACAATTGGTTGCTGCATTCAGCGGACTTAGTCCTCTGATCGCGAAGGAAATTGTGTATCGCAGTCTGCAAGGCAAAACGGAAGTCGATACCTCTTCGCTTTGGCTGGCATTCAATGAAATAATGACCGCCATGCGTGAGGATCGCTATGAACCGGTAATTGTGGAGCAAGAAACGACTGGCAAGCTGTTCTTCGCAATGACGCCACTTACGCATATCATCGGCACTTCGAAGTCGTATCCAACGCCAAGCGCGTGTTTGGAACAGTTCTATGGCGACAAAGCTGAACGTGATACGGTTAAACAGCGTGTGTCCGATTTATTGAAATTTTTACAAAATGAAGTGAATAAAAATGTTAAAAAACTGGAAAAACTCCAAGATACCGTCGAAGACTCCAAGGACGCGGATAAATTTCGAATTCTCGGAGAGCTGTTGACCGCCTCGCTTCATACGATTAGGAAAGGCGACAAGGAAGTCCAAGCCATCAATTACTACGATGAGGATCAGGCGATGATCAACATCAACTTGGACCCGCTCCTTGGACCCGCGGAAAACGCACAGCGCTATTTTAAAAAGTACAGCAAATTGAAAAACAGCACGGCGATCGTCGAGGAGCAAATTTCCCAAACGCATCAAGAAATCACATACCTCACGACCCTGCTCCAGCAGTTGAGTGTCGCTTCCCTGCCGGATATTGAAGAGATTCGCGATGAGCTAATGGAGCAAGGCTATGTGCGTGACCGCAACAAGAAGCAGCGCAAGAAAAAGAAAAAAGATAAGCCAGCTTTAGCCTGCTACGAGTCCACCGAAGGTGTTCCTATCTATGTCGGGAAAAATAATACACAAAATGAATATCTAACAAATCGACTTGCTTCTTCCATGGATACGTGGCTGCATACGAAGGATATTCCTGGCTCACATGTCGTCATACGCGGTGAATTCACCGACACTACCTTACTCGAAGCCGCGCAGCTAGCTGCATACTTCAGTCAAGCCAAAAATTCCAGCCAAGTTCCAGTCGATTACACGACAATTAAGCATGTCCATAAGCCGAACGGCTCGAAGCCCGGATTTGTGATTTATGTGAATCAAAAGACACTGTATGTGACGCCGGAAGAGGACGAGATCAAACAGTTGAAAGTGACGATTAAATAAACATGCAAAAAAACCTATCGGGATCCTAAATCTCGATAGGTTTTTTTATCATATAAATAGACTACTGCTCATCCCATTGTTTAATTAATGAAAGTAAATAGGCCTTTACTTGTTCTTGCAGATCAGGACGCTGTAAAGCCAGCTCAATCGTGGCTTCAATATACCCCAGCTTGTCCCCAACGTCATACCGCTTCGCTTGCATCAGGTAAGCAGCCATCTGCTGTTCCTTATTCAGTACGCGCAGCGCATCCGTTAATTGAATCTCGCCACCGCGGCCAGGCTCTTGCCGCTCAAGAATGCGGAAAATTTCTGGCATGATGATGTAACGCCCGATTACCGCTAAATTTGATGGCGCCTGATCACGATCTGGCTTCTCAACCAAATCCTCAATCAATCGGTAGTTGGCGTAACTCGTCGCTGGAGAAATAATGCCGTATTTGCTAACATCAGCCCAAGGAACCTCTTGTACCGCAATAATCGAGGTTTCCGTTTGCTCATAAACATCCATCATCTGCTTAAGTCCCGGCGGGGAAGATTGGAGAATATCATCACCAAGCAGAACTGCGAATGGCTCATCCCCAATGAATTTGCGCGCACAGAGAATGGCGTGACCTAGACCAAGCGGCTGCTTCTGGCGTATATAATGGACATCTGCCAAATTAGATACAGACTTCACAATCTCAAGCAGCTGGGTACTCCCTTTTTCTTCAAGCATCATCTCCAGCTCTACGGATTTATCGAAATGATCCTCGATCGCACGCTTGTTACGCCCTGTAACAATAATGATATCCTCAATGCCAGACTCGATCGCTTCTTCCACAATATACTGAATAGCCGGTTTATCAACGATGGGCAGCATTTCCTTCGGCTGCGCTTTGGTTGCAGGTAAGAACCGAGTACCTAATCCCGCCGCGGGGATAATGGCTTTACGAATTTTCTTCATGAATGCTCCTCCTTCATGGACTTCAATCGCTCAACGACGTCCATACCTATTCGTTTCGAACCAATAGCCGCATGGAACGCGACGTTATCTCGTACACCATGAAAATCAGAGCCCGCAGTCATTAGAAGACCCGTACGCTGAGCAAGAAGCCTATATCGCTCTTCATCTTCTGGCGAATGATCGGCATGATACACTTCAATGCCATCTATCCCCTGTAGGGTAATGGCTTCAACAAGCGCGTCATCGTGATAAATGCCTGGATGTGCGAGTACCGCTCTGCCCCCAGCCTCATGAATCCACGTAATCGCCGTCGCAGGTTCAATGCGAGGTGGATTCGCATACGCGGCCGCTCCTGTAGCCAAATAGCGATCAAACGCTTCCGTAATCGTACTCACATAGCCTTTATTTAAGAGCACAGCAGCAATGTGAGGTCGCCCGATCGTATCCCCTTTTCGCTTTACATTCGCAACTTCTTTGAGGACTTCCTCCATCGTAATTTCGATGCCAAGCTCCTGTAACCGAGCTATAATCATCTCGTTACGGGTGTCCCGTGTTTCGCGTAAAGACGCCAAGCGCTGTAGAAATCGTTCATCCTCAATATTGATGTAATACCCGAGGATATGAATGTCCTGGCCATTCGCAACCGTGGAGATTTCTACCCCAGGAACAACGACGATCCCCAGTTCCGAGCCTGCAGCAAGTGCTTCCGCTACCCCCGAAATGGTATCGTGATCCGTAATCGCAATCGCACCCAGCCCTGCATCCAGAGCCATTTGTACATTCGCTCTCGGCGATTGCGTCCCATCAGAAGCGGTTGTATGTGAATGTAAATCTGCTTCCATTCGATCCCCCATAATTTCCTCCAATTATCGTAGACAACCATCAATGAACGTATTGTTCGCAGAACAGGCCATCTCATCCCTTTTATAGAAAACGGCTTAAATCCTCTTGTCTTAAGAAAGTCATGAAGCTAACAGCCGAAATGGGCAGTAAGGTCGAGTTTAGGTAAATCGCATAAAAGCTGCGCTCAAACACAATATTCTCGATTTTCTTCATTTTAAAGAGGCCTAGCGTCACCTCATGCTTCACCGACGATTGCGAAAGAATAGATATACCCAACCCCGCTTCAACAGCAGATTTAATGGCTCCCGTGCTTCCGAGCTCCATCACGATCTTCATCGAGGAACAATCCATGTTGCAGCGAGCGAATTCTTCCTCCATGACCCTTCTTGTTCCAGAGCCCTGCTCACGCAGCACAAAAGGGTACTTCAATAGCTCCTCTAAGGTAACAACTTCAACATCCGCAAGCGGATGATCCGAAGGTACAATAAGACGCAACTCGTCGCTGAGAATCGGTTCCGTGTGAACATCCGGATGATGAATGGGTGCTTCAACAAGACCGAAATTGAGTTGATGACTGAGCACCTCGTCCAAGATCTGAGCCGTATTCATCACTTTCATCGATACGGAAATTTTAGGATAATCCTTGCTAAATGGGCCTAAGAGGCGAGGTAAAATATACTCCCCCATCGTTAAGCTGGCGCCTAGTTGAAGCCGTCCTTCAATCATCATTGTAAATTTCGACATTGCGACATCGGTGTCACGAATAAGCTCAATGCTATTCTTAGCAAAAGGCAGCAGTGCTCGTCCCGCCTCGGACAATTCGATCTTCTTCGTGCTGCGATGAAACAGCTTCACACCAAAGTAATCCTCGAGCGACTGTACTTGCATCGTCACAGCAGGCTGTGTCATATGTAACGCACCGGCTGCATGTGAGAAACTGCCTTTTTCCGCTACGGTATAGAAAATATGTAATTGATGAAAATTAAGTGCCATAGTATACCGCCTCTCTTTGCTTCCATTATATGAAATCGAAGACGCACAGTCCATCAGGACGCCAAAAAAGAGTATGTCTGCCCCAGACATACTCTGATCAATTGAATGATTAGCGACGCTTGCGACTATTCTTAATCAAGGTCATACGACGAGAGTGCCTTAACCAGGAATAGTACGACTTTAAATCGCGCAGCTCCATGGTCTCTGACATTTTACCAAGAAAGGTGACTATAATCATTTTGTGCAGCGGATTGCCTACGAGATCCGTCTCGTGTTCCAAATGTGAGAATTCAGCTACAACCACTAAATCATCGTCAATTAGATAAACGTCTTCTTCATTTCGATAATAAGGGACCATGCTATCATTTTTAAGCTTCTCCCAAAGAAAAGCGCAAATTTCCTCGAGTGAGTTGTTATCGCTTGAAATACGATCGCTCCATCTCAGCTTTGCATGATTCGTGATCACGATATCCGCCACTTTCTTGTCACCTAGCTGTACGAAGAATGGTTCATAAGTACTCCATCTCCCCATAACCTTATCTTTCATGATCACATCCCCTTTCCTATTTAAATGGGACCTACTACCTACTAATTGAAGTTCTGTAAGTTATATTTTACTTTATTATAACTAATTTTCCCATGTAAGAATATATAAAATTATTAATAAGTATTTATGAAGATAACAAACTATGCCTAATTTTCGGAAAATTGTGAAAACTTATATCGATGTCATCCAAGAATGAACGAGCGCGGTCTAATATGACCTAAAAAAACAAAAAAAGCTTCTCACGAAGCTTTCATTTTGCACTGCAGCCTCAAAGCGTGTAAAATCTAGTTTTGTCAGGACCGTCACTACTATATTCCGTTTTAATTTCATTACGGTACGATTTCTCAACCTTTTTGACGTAAGGCAGCTTAAGTAGACTGCGTGTGGTCTCTTCCAATTTACTCGCATGTATATATAAAACTGCATAATTCATTTTCTTGGATATGTAATGCAGGGAACCAAACCGCTCCAAATTTCTGGCAGCTTTGATATCGTTCACCCAAATGATTAATCCGCTTCGCTCAATCATCATGATTGCAACCTCTTTTCAATAATCCTAGTATGGAGTGATTTCACAACATGAAGCCATCAGACCCTATTGTTCGCGTATGTCGCGGAAACATAACTGAAAGTATACATGGTATCCACCTTGCTGTCGTGGACACCCAGGGAACCCTCCTGCACAGCGCAGGCGATCCGCACCTGCTCACCTTCGCACGTTCGACGGCGAAGCTGATTCAAGCATTGCCGGTCATTGAATCCGGCGCCGCTGATCATTTCGGCCTAACAGAGGCCGAAATTGCCTTGTGTTGTGCTTCCCACAACGGGGAAGCTGAGCATGTGGACGCGGCCCGCGGTATCCTGGGCAAGCTGGGTTATCATGCCAGTCACCTTCAATGCGGTGCGCATGAACCTTTCCATGCCCCAACCGCGCTAGCGATGCGCGAGCGAGGGGAGTCCCCATCAACCTTGCACAACAACTGCTCGGGCAAACATTCGGGTATGCTATCCCTTAGTAACCATCTGGGCGCTTCGCCAGAAACCTACATGAGCCCAGATCATCCTGTTCAGGTATTGATGTTGGATGCTGTGAGCGCCATGTCAGATGTGCCTAAGGAGCAGATGGAGCTCGGTATCGACGGTTGTGGTGTTCCTGTGTTCGGAATGCCAATCAACCATCTCGCACTCGCCTTTGCCCGATTGGGCAGCCCTGAAGGGCTATCTGCAGAGCGTGCAAACGCTTGCCAGAGAATTGTCGATGCTGTTCGAAAATATCCTCAATTCCTCGCAGGAAGCGATCGCTTCGATACGCGATTAATCGAGGTAACAAAGGGTCGAGTCGTAGGTAAAATGGGTGCCGAAGGAATTTTCGCCCTTTCCATACCAGAACAAGCCATTGGCTTCGTCTTAAAAGTAGCTGACGGAAATGTTCGTGCCCTGTATCCCGCGGTTACTGAGGCGCTAAAGCAGCTAGGCTATCTCTCGGAAGATGAGGTCAACGAGCTGGCAGCTTTCCATACGCCTGTGGTACAAAACTGGCAAGGAACCGAGGTCGGACGAATCCTCCCCGATTTCTGCCTATAAGAGGTTGTTCAAAAAGTCCAATTTTGATCACGAAGTAGTCCAAGAAGCTTATTCGACATCGAATATTGAATTCAGCCGGAAATTCCGGTGCTCACGTAGTTTCCACTACGCTCCGCTCCTCATTTCCTAGCTTCTTTCAATCTTCTCGGTGCTGAAAACTAGACTTTTTGAACACGCACTGTAAGAGCGTGTTAACCGCAATTCCCGCTGCAGCTTCCACCGGAACTGCAGCCYTTGCCGGTTGGCAAGGGATTGTTGCTTGGCACTTTAATTGAATCCGACACCGCGTGAGCAATCGTCGTTGAGACGGTAAACAACAAGTCGTCCAAGCGATCCTCAGCTTCTTTATATTTGCGAACAGCCTCAACGGCTAAGAGTTTCTCTTGCACGTCATTCACAGCCGCAAGCGCGTCGTGATAGCTCGGATGGTAATGCCCGAAACGCTCGCATTCCTCAAAGGCATCTTTTTTCCTTGCAAACACATATTGTAAATCTTTAACTTCCTTACTGTTCTCAACCGCGGTCTTCCAATATAAATAATCTGCAACTTCCGCAGAAGAATTAATCATGTCACCCATGTCGTAAGCCTGCATAAGGATAGCCGACATATCCAGTGTTTCTGTTTCCATTGTTTGTAACATTATGACAACCCCATCCTTCCTAGCGAAAAGTCTATAACACTTCTATCATATCACAGTTCGCCAAGAGTTTCTTCCTTTTCTCACACACATCCATCGTTGATTCCTGGTAATATGAGCTTCATTTCCTTCCAATCCTCGCTTGTCCAAGAAATTTCCTGATATTCATCCCAACCTTCCAGAATCCAACCTGTCCGATCTTCTCGCAGCATCCGAGGGATGATGAAGCAGTCGCGCCCTTCTTTCCTCAGCTGCAGCACACTTTTCCATTCTATAGCTTTACGAATCATATCTTTCCGTGTTGATGCATGATAGTCGCGGAACTCCTTAATCCAACTCATCGGGATTTGTTGTATATCTGGATACAAGTCATCTCGATGCGGCAAATGAGGATCAATTTCATAGAGCTGAATCGTATCTCTTGAATAACATAGACCTATGGTTGCTTCATTTCTAAGCTCACTTTCGTCATCCGTAGGGTTAATCGGTGTTAAGCATCGGTTGGGATGGAACCCCATCGATTCCAAGCATTTCGTCACATGTTTAACATCCTCGCGAGAAATAATAAAAATGGTTTCTCCAATGCGCTCACCAAGCAAAGTACGGCACTTCTCATGTCGCAGTAAGGCATCTGCAACATCTACGGATTGACAGCGAAGCAGCGTAACATCCTCTACATAGAGCTTGTCCTTCTGCTCTTCCCACTGTTGCAAGGTGATTACCACTTGTTCTGGAACTTCGTAATAGGCATTCTCTTGCAAGAGCTGAATCACATCTGCGCTCTTCAGCCCATGATTTAGCGCACGTTGAAAGCTTTCTTTGGTCAAGCGATAGTTTCGTACTATATCCGCGTTCTGGAGGTCAGCAAACGCCGCAATCCTCCACTCTAAGTGAAGTGAGGCATCAGGAGGCAGAAGCACTTCGAAATCAGGCTGAACGTAGAGAGAAGGCGGAGTCTTAAGCGACAGATTGTAAGGTGAGTCTGGCCTCACATCTGCATCCAACAGAGGATTGATGAGCCATCTGAACCATAGACGACCCCCCTCTTGATCTTGTGCCAGTTCGATAAAGCGAAAAGCAGTCAACGGCTTGAACCATACAGAGATCATTTCCTGCTTAAGAACGACCTCGTCCATAGGTTTACGTACGATTGAACAGCAAGAAAAGATGGCTTGAGTCAACTCATTTAGGCTATACCATTGCAAAGCCGCCCCCCTCTCCATGAAGGCTATACCATGCTCTAGCCAAACTGGCGCGGGAGTTACAGCTTGTCGCCAAATACGATATAGCTGAGCTTGTTGGTGTTCGTAAGAACATTGAAGCCATGAATCAAAGGGTCGCTGATTGATCAGGAACCTGTCGCCCGCTTCTTTTTTATAAAGAAAGCCCATCCGCAGGGCCATTTCAAGTATCAGCGCGGCAGGCTCCTCATACACGTCAGTGAATGCGTAAGTAAGTCCAGCCATTGTGATAATTCTTTTGGGCAGACTCACATTTTCAGTAAGCTTCTGTAGTTGCTTCTTATGTAAGGTTCCTTTATTCGTAAGGGAAAGTGCCGGCTGACGCGAACAGTTTGCAATAAAATGAAACAATTGCTGCGCTAGTCCCCTTGGATTCACTTCGATGCCTTCATCCTTTTCTACGTGATGATCGCCAATGTCCCCTGATTCCACTTGAATAAGCTGACTTTCTGACTCATTCAAGGGGTTCAATACAGTAGAAAATAATATGCTCTGCCAACCCGCAAAAGCATCCTCAGGCAAAATAAATAACTGTTCCCCCCAAGATTTTCGGAAAGCAACAATGACGCCATATCGACGAAGTCCCCAAAGCCCCAAGTTTACTTGAGAGCCAGCCATTTGAAGTGCCGCTTCTTTCTCCAGCCTCTCACTAGTAAAAGGAAGGCAGCCGAACATTGACATCACAAGACGTAATGTGCGCCTCTCGTCCGAAGTGAGTACCCTATAGAGTTCATTTAAATGATTGGGATGCGTGAGAATCTCATCTAATGACTCCCTAGGCGTACGAAGTCCAGAGCACCATGGTTGTTGTAAAATGAGCTCCTTTAACGAAAGTGGCATTTTCCGTTCCACCTGTTCGTACTTCATTCTGTACCTCCCTCCTCATCTTGCTGCTTGATGCCAGCTTGTAATCTCATACCGATAGCCTTGTTCAACGAGAAATAATTGCCGCTTCATCGCAAAATCCTGTTCCTTCGTATCTGAGCTAACGAGTGAATAAAAGACGGCCGTGTTTTCGCCGTTTCTTTTCGGACGGAGGATACGCCCCAGCCGCTGAGCTTCTTCTTGCCTTGAGCCGTAGCTTCCTGAGACCTGAATAGCGATCGCCGCATCTGGGAGATCCACCGCGAAGTTAGCCACCTTGGAAACGATCAGCAGCGGAAGCTGCCCCTTTTTGAATCTCTCATACAGCTCCTCTCGGCGTTCATGAGGGATACTCCCGCATATCATAGGTGCTCCTGTATGGGCTGCTATCTGTTCGAGCTGGTCGATATATTGACCGATAATTAGTGTTGGCTCATCTAGATGAAGCTTCAATAAATGATCAATAACATCCAGCTTCGCTACATTCTCCCCTGCAATTCGGAACTGATGCCTTGCTTCTGATGCCTGATAACGATCACGGTCCAACATAGACAGGGGTACGCGCACTTCTTGGCAGGTCACTTTTGCAAGCCAACCCATCGTTTCAAGCTGCTTCCACGCCATGTCATATTTCTTGGGCCCGACCAAGGAGAATACGTCACCTTCTAGGCCATCTTCTCTGATCAACGTAGCCGTTAAACCGAGCCTGCGTGTAGCTTGTATGTCAGCAGTCGCGCGGAAAACAGGAGCAGGGAGAAGGTGAACCTCATCATAAATGATCAGGCCCCACTCCCTCTCGCTAAACAATCGCAAATGCGAGAACTCGGCCTCCTTGTTCCCACGGTGAGTTAGAATTTGATACGTGGCAATGGTGATCGGTCTAATCTCCTTGGTGGTGCCATTATACTCACCTACCTGATCGCTTGTAAGGCCCGTCTTGCTCAGTATTTCGCGCTTCCACTGCTTCACCGAGGTAACATTGGAGGTAAGGATCAGTGTCGCACAGCTTGCTTTCGCCATAGCTGCGATACCAACTACCGTCTTTCCCGCTCCGCAAGGAAGCACCAGCACACCGCTCCCACCATGGCCTACCTGCTGAAAGGCTTCTACGGCTTGCTTTTGATAGTCACGCAGCTGGAACGGCTCTTCCATCTGATCATCATCGCGCCAGGGAATCTTCAGAAATTCGCCGCTGCGGTACGAAGCCAAATCCTCCACCGGATAGCCTAACTTCATCAGTTCTTGCTTCAAAATCCCGCGATAGCTCGGTGATATAGCAATAGCCCGTTCACCACGGGTGTCCTTGAGATATTTTTGTAAAGAATCATACGCACAAATTTCTTTGAAAACGACGGTATCCTCACTTACCAAGAAGAGCTCCTTCCCCACATGCAGCATGCGTAGAATCCCATAGCGTTTCGTATATTTACGAATCGTGCTTAGCACAGCAGAAGGGACACCGAATTTGGCATATTGCTGCAAACAAGTTGTCATTTCTTCCAGCCCCATACCAGCAGCAGCTGCATTCCATAAGGACAACGGTGTAACCCGATAGGTGTGAAGATGCTTCGGGCTTTTAACTAGATCTGCAAAACGAGCCAGCTTGCCCTGGAGCTTTTCAAATTCAGGATGATTCGTTTCGAGGAGGATAGATAAATCGCTCTGAATGATCAGAGGTCTTGAAGGATCCATAGTCAATCGCGTATTCCCTCCTTTTTCCTTAGTATGAAGGGAAAGTACTTGATTTAAACATGGACTCCATGCTAACGTATCTCAAAAGAGTTTATAAACCGTGAAAAATCCGATAACAGGGACAGCTAATAGTGACACCCAACTTGCAACTACGCCAGGGCGAAGACCCTTTTCCTCCTCTTCGGTGTACCAATGTGGTGGTTGGAATTGGCCTCCGAAAAATTAGGCAATGCCCAGTCCAGTGTGACCTCTCAGATTCAAAAGTTGGAGCTCGAATACGGGATTGAAATCTTTGATCGTCACGCGCGCTGAAGGCAGGCGAATGCGATTTAGGGTTCATCGTCGATCGGGAGCTTAGCGACCCTGATTTGATATTTAAGACGATCCAAGAAGAGGAATTTGTCAGCTCCTGACCACCCCTTAGCAGCGAAATCTGTGATAGTGCCGGAGGATCTCAATGGCTCTGAAATCCAGATGTCCGTCTCCGGGGGACGTTGCCGGAAGTTATTCGAAACGATGCTGCGTAAGCACAATGTGCAATATACACTGACGTATGAGATCAATAACTATGAAACGATTAAAAAGTGCGCCATGCACGGGCTCGGTTTATGCTTACTGCCGAGAACGACGGTGACGACGGAAACACAAAACGGGCAGCTAGCGATCTTACCGCTAAACTACCCGAATTTCAAGTTAAATGTGCAATTATGCTATCATGCCAAACGGCAATTATCCGTGCCGTTAAAGAACTTCATCCAATTGATGTGTCAAACTACTCCACACGAACGGCTTTCTCTTGGGCAAGCAAGCACAATTCAGCCGCTTTGAACGTATGCGCTTGTGTCATTGCGTTTTCCGTACGATGAATGCAATCCAAAATCAACTGACCGAAGAAAGGAAAGCCTACTTGTCCATGCAGACTGTAGTGCTTTTCTCCTTGTTGGTTGACCAGATAAAGCTGATCCCCTTGCGGATCGCGAGCAATATCAATATATTTACGCATCTCGATATAGCCCTCGGTTCCAAGAATCAATGTACGTCCATCTCCCCATGTCCCCAAGCCATTTGGTGTCAGCCAGTCTACACGGAAATAGTTCGTTGCCCCATTGTCCCCAATAAGTGTCGCATCGCCGAAATCCTCAAGCTCCGGATAATCCTTCGCATGATAATTCGCTACCTTACTACTAGCCACTGTCGCATCCTTACAGCCCGAATAGAAGAGGAATTGCTCGATTTGATGACTGCCGATATCACATAGAATACCGCCATACTTATCCTTCTCAAAAAACCAATCCGGACGGCTTGATGCATTCAAACGGTGAGGTCCTAGACCAATGACTTGGACAACGCGCCCAATTGCGCCCTCTTCGATCAATTGACCCGCAAATACGGCACTTTCCACGTGAAGACGCTCACTGAAATAAACCGCGTATTTACGTCCCGTTGCTGCAACCACAGCCTTAGCCGCTGCAAGTTGTTCCAAAGAGGTAAATGGTGTTTTATCTGTAAAATAGTCTTTGCCATGCTCCATTGCACGAATCCCTAACGAACTGCGTTCAGAAGGAACAGCTGCRGAAGCAATTAGCTTCACTTCTGGGTCGTGAAAGATCTCCTCTTCGGAAGCAGCTACCTGAGCCTGAGGGAACTTCGCCACAAATGCGGCTACTTTCGCCGGATCTTGATCGTAAACCCATTTCAACTCTGCGCCTGCTTCTAGAAGTCCGTTACTCATGCCATAAATATGGCCATGATCCAGCGCGATGACCGCGAAGGTAAACTCCCCTTTTTGAACAACAAGGTTCGGTATCCCTTTTGGAGCATAATTCATGCCATCATTCTTTTGCATTTTGAATTTCCCCCATAATCTTAGACATCAAGTGTTTTAAAGGAGCCAGCCTCTTTATTGTTTTTGGAATTTTTAATTTTATCTTGCAAATGCTGTTCGAACAGATCCTCATCGATCGGTAAATCAACCCAGTTGTCTGTGAATGTTGAGAGCATGATCGCATTGGAAATCATCAAACCTTTAATACCTTCTGCTCCTGGTGCGATCAATGGCGTTCCGTGCAGGATGGCATCAACAAAGTTCTGCGTGATCCCCATATGGCCTGTTTCTGTCCCTTCAACTGGAATTTCACATTTCCAGCATTCTGGTTGACCGAAGCCGCCTTTGTACGTTTCATTGAATTCTCTTTCCGATACGCGTAAACGCCAGAACGTCAATTTGCCGTCTTCAATCACGATTTTCCCACGGTCGCCAGACAATTCGAAACGGTTCGTTCCTGGAGCTTCGCCAGTCGTAGTCACGAATAGACCTGTAGCGCCATTTTCATACTCAACAAATGCTGTTACATCATCTTCAACCTCGATATTACGGTGTTTACCGAAATAACAGAACGCGCGAACACGCTTCGGCATCATATCAATCGTCCACTGCCATAGGTCAAGTTGGTGGGGATCCTGATTAATAAGTACTCCGCCGCCTTCACCAGCCCAAGTTGCGCGCCAGCCGCCTGAATCGTAATAGCTTTGTGATCTATACCAGTTCGTGATAATCCAGTTCGTTCTGCGAATTTCACCAAGCTCGCCAGAAGAAACCAGATCCTTTAGTTTTTTATATAAAGGATTAGTGCGTTGATTGTACATCATGCTGAATACTTTACCTGAAGCTTCTGCCGCTTCATTCATTTGACGCACTTGCTTGGTATACACACCAGCCGGCTTCTCACAAATAACATGCAGGCCTGCTTGGAATGCGCGTACAGCTGTTTCAGGGTGATCATAGTGAGGCGTTGCGATCAAAACCCCGTCAATCAAGCCAGAAGCCAGAAAATCGTCAAGATTATCGAATAATTGAACACCTTCACCTAGATTTTCTTTTGCCCATTCTAGACGATCTGCTCTCGGTTCACAAATAGCGGTAAGTACGCCGCCCTTCACTTCATTTTTCACCAAATATTTGGCATGTCCGGTTCCCATGTTCCCCAGACCTACGATACCAATCCTTACTTTCTCCACTGTACGTCACCTTTTTCTTGTCAGATTCACAATTATTAAGCACGTTTTCACTTTAGCATATTTATGAGGAGGCATCTTGTCGCAGATTGACTACCTTCATGCGAACTTTGACAGTTACATTCCCATAGGACAACATTTACTATGAAGATGCTGGTAATTGGATATTGACCGTTGTACCGACCCCAAGCTTACTTTGATAGCGAATCCCCCATGGTGCTCCTCAATTATTGTGAAGCTCACCATCATGCCTAGTCCAGTTCCTTTTTCCTTCGTCGTGTAAAAAGGTTCACCTATGCGCGGCAGCCTCTCCTCCGAGATGCCATGGCCTTGATCCACAAACTTCAATATGACGCCATTAGCTTGATCAGTTTGAATCTAAAATGATAAAACAAATGGAAGCGCTGTCTTCAACCTTGTTCATCTTTCGTATACGGACCACCTTCACCCATTTCGTTCTTATTATCACTTACATGGACGCACCCCGTAAAGAGATTTAGCAAAAAAAAGCAGCCTTCCCTCAAAACGGGAATAGCTGCTATTATATTTAAAGATTAGCTTACTTAATGACTACCCACAAGCGTACGTTCTTGTTCTTGAGATATTTGGCTGAGTGCTTCTCCTGCCTCATCTTCAAAATTGCCTCTAATCGCCAAGTCGCCAATAGCGACAATACCAACAAGCTTACCATTTTCGAGAACGGGTAACCGCCTGATTTGATTTTGCGCCATGATTTTCGCAGCCTCATCAACAGACGTACTGGGATCCACGGTGGTCATATTTTTCGTCATTACGGTTTCGACAGCTGTAGACCCCGAATGCTTTTCCGCATAACCTCGAATAACAAGATCCCGGTCCGTTACTCCGCCTATGAACTTCTCTCCATCGAGAACCGCAACAAATCCAATATCGTGCTGTTTCATTTTCAAGGCAATCTCGAACACATTATCCAATAAGGTAACGGTCACACAATCTTTACTCATGATGTCCTTCACTTTTTTGTCAGGCAATTTCAYCATCCTCCTTGGTGTCATGTTGTGCAACAAATTAATGCTACATTAGCATTCACCAAAGCTTCGCGAGCATTCATGCCATATAATCCAAGGCCATAGAAAGCAGCAAACTCGCCGCGTTTAGCATTGATCTTTCATCAATGTCGAACTTCGGATGATGATGAGGATAAACAATACCAGCTTCAACATTACCAGCACCTACAAACATGAAACATCCTGGCTTCGCTTGCAAATAATAGGAAAAGTCCTCTCCGGCCATAATAAGAGGAGATTCATGAACAGCATCTTCACCAAACAAAGCTGTTCCTACTTGAAAGAATCGAGCTGCTTCGTTGGCATCATTGATTACTGTCGGATAGCCGAGTTTATATTCCAGCTCGTATGTGGCTTGAGACATATCACAAGTCGCGTTCACAATTCTTTCAATACGTTCTCTAACATCTTTTCTTAGTTCCGGATTAAAGGTGCGTACTGTTCCATTGAGTACACTCGTTTCAGCAATCACATTGAAACTAGTACCACCATGGAACGAGCCAATGCTAACGACACAAGGTTCAACAGGGTCTACTTGTCGGCTCACAATCGATTGCATATTCACAACTAATTGAGAGGCAACATACACACTATCGATTGTTTGGTGCGGCAAACCACCGTGACCGCCTTTCCCTTGTATCCGGATGGTAAACTCATCTGGCGCGGCCATGAAAGCCCCTGATCGCGTGTAAACATGTCCGACCGGAAACGGTGTCCATAAGTGAACACCAAATACAGCATCTACGCCATCAAGCGCTCCTGCTTTAATCATCGAATCTGCGCCGCCAGGAGAAATTTCTTCTGCGTGCTGGAACAAAAAGACCAAATTGCCTTTAAGTTCCGCCCGATGCAGGCTAGCTACCTTGGCAATTCCGAGCAAAGTTGATGTATGTGCATCATGTCCACAGGCATGCATAATTCCATTCTTAGTTGATGTATAGTCACAGTTCTTCTCATCCTGAATCGGAAGAGCGTCCATGTCTGCCCGAAGGGCAACCGTCGGCCCCTCGCCGCTGCCGCGAAGCAAACCGACAACACCATTCCCGCCTACACCTGTACGCACTTCAATGTCCCAGCTGAGTAAATGTTTCGCTACAAACTCTGCTGTCTGATATTCATGGTAGGAAAGCTCAGGATTTTGATGTAAATAACGTCTCCAGCCCACCATCTCTTCATATATGGCTTGGAGATCTTCATGAAAATGATTCATAAGATACATCCACCTCCTAAGGCGTGATCACCTAACTATATATCTAAAATAATCTCTTGAAACCTATTCTATCAAATATCAACCATGGTTTCATCTCTAAAGTGCCATCAAATATTAGAATTTACACACGGTAATCGACTTGCAGAACCAATAGAAACATACTATCATGAGAAAAGAATGCATACGTACAATATGGAGGCGTTAAAATTGATTATTGAAGCAACTGGCTTAAAGGGCCTAAAAAGCGATTTGGCTCATTTGGACGAAGTAACAACTAAACTTGGTTTCGTTCGCTGGCAATGGGAATACACCCGTGCTACATACGATTTTAAAATGGAAGATAAAGCAAGCAAGGCTGTCTACTTCCTGCGTGTAAATGCACGTGTAGAAACAGGCAAGCTAGAATCACCCTATGCTGTATTATATCTAGAAGAAGCTTACATAGGCAAAGAAACATTCCCACATGGCTTGGATTACAATTCACCAATCCCTGAGAATGTGCTCAAAATTTCCAAACAAAAATTAGATCAACTGCAACAATTATTAGCAGACTAGGCGGGGAATCAGCATGAATCCCCCTCGAAGAGGAACGCCGGATTTTCTGCTGCTCTTATTAACCTTTGTATTGGTCTGTTTTGGCTTGGTGATGGTTTTCAGCGCAAGTTCCATGACAAGTGCCTATCGGTGGGATGATCCTTGGTTCTTTACTAGAAAGCAGATATTCGCTGTTGGAATCGGTACGATTGGCATGTTATTTTGTATGAATATCCATTACACCAAGCTAAAGAAGCTTGTCATCCCCCTTTTCTTCTTTATCGTGCTCGGGTTAATTTTCGTCGTCTTCACGAGTAAAGCCTATGGTGCAAGCAGCTGGTTCAATCTTGGAAAGTACGGTATCCAGCCGACAGAGTTTGCCAAGTTGATTGTCATTCTCTATTTAGCTTCTCTGATTAGCAATAAAGAAGAGAAATTCAGGAGTTTTCGTAAGGGATTACTCCCTGCTATCATGATCGTTGGCTTCGTGTGCGGTTTGATTCTCTTACAGCCTGATTTTGGGTCTTGTATGATTCTCTTCACGTGTTCAGCCATTGTCATTATAGTCGGTGGTTCTAACCTCAAACACATTTTTTATCTTGGGGCTATTCTGACGGTTGTTACTAGTATAGCCGTTCTATTGTACCTGCAATTAGGGAATACGGATTCTAACTTTAGGTTCAATCGCATAAATACGTTCTTGAATCCTTTCGATGATCCACAAGGATCAGGCTTACAAGTTGTGAATTCCTTGTATGCATTTGGACATGGCGGTTTGACTGGCGCAGGATTCGGACAAGGGATTCAGAAGCTTCACTATTTACCCTTAGCGTATAACGATTTCATCTTTGCCATTATTGGTGAAGAGCTAGGATTTATCGGCAGCTCTATGTTCCTACTCGTCTATCTACTCTTCATTTGGCGAGGTATCCTCATTGCAGTCCGTTGTCCAGACATGTTTGGGATGTTATCTGGTGTCGGAATTATGGTTATGTTCGCCATTCAAGCCTTTGTTAATATCGGCGGTGTTACCAATACCATACCGCTAACAGGTGTAACGCTGCCCTTCATCTCGGCAGGTGGCTCCTCGATGATGGTATCCCTCATCAGTATGGGAGTTATCCTTGGGATTTCTCGCGAACAATCGCACAAAGAATTCCCAGCTGCGAAGAAAACGCAGAAAACACATAAAAAAAGACCCTTATCGACATGATATAACGTCGAACGGGTCTTTTTTTTATGGAATCATTTGACGCGGAGCTGATCTTCCGTTTCTTCTTCCGTAAATGCGACACCTTCCACTTTCACATTCACTTCTACAACATTTAAACCTGTCATATTTTCAACAGCTTCCCGGACATTCTCTTGGAGATCCCTGCATACATCCTGAATTCGGGAGCCATATTTAACGATCACTCGTAAATCGATCGCAGCTTCAACTTGTCCTACCTCTACAGAGACGCCGCGTTGCACATTTTTACCGCTTAGACGCTTAGCTAAGCCTTCTGAGATACCACCTGACATGCCCGCTATGCCTGCTGTTTCCAAGGCTGCAAGCCCTGCGATAGTCGATACTACGTCATCTGAAATTCGAATTAAGCCAGTTTGATTGTCTTCGGACATACGGATCACTCCCTAAACTTGGTATAAATCTATTGTAATAAGAACAAAAGCTTAAAGCAAGAACTGCCTGAACATATCCATTTTAATTTACTTTGGCACACAAAGTAGGTATATTAAAAGAAGTTAAAAAGTTCCAATCTATTAGAGTCGGAGGGTTCCCATTGAAAGGAAAATTGTTCTACATAGGGTTGCTATTCTCTTTCGTAGCAGCCGGCATCACACATTACTTGCACCTTAATACAACATTACAATTCGTTATCGCTTGTGTAGCAATCGTTTTCGTGGCTGGGTTTTTAGGCAAAGCGACCGAAAGTGTTGCTCACTATGCAGGAGACCGCATGGGTGGCTTCCTTAATGCGACCTTCGGGAATGCAGCAGAGCTCATTATTGCTTTCTTCTTAGTCCGAGATGGGCTATTCGAAGTTGTCAAAGCCAGTCTTACTGGTGCCATCATCGGAAATTTATTACTTGTACTTGGGCTCAGCCTATTCGCAGGTGGGTTAAAGTTCAAAGAACAATCCTTTAATGTTAAATTGGCTTCTCACAATTCATCACTGATGATTCTTGGTGTTGTAGCCCTCTTCATCCCTGCTATATTCGCCGGCGGTTTGACAACCAATGAAACATCCTCCATGAGTCTGATTGTAGCTATTATCCTAATTGTAGCTTACCTACTCTGGTTATTCTTCTCCATGGTCACTCACAAAAATGTACTTTCCGATGAAGCCATTGAACATGGTGAGGCTGCTTGGTCCAAAGGGATCTCCATTCTTTTCCTCATCGTGGCGACTGTTATGGTTGCCTTTACGAGTGAATGGCTAGTTGGAACATTAGAGGAAGTAAAAGATAAATTTGGGTTATCCGATCTATTTGTCGGTGCATTCCTTATTGCCATTATCGGCAACGCGGCTGAGCATAGTGCTGCTGTCCTGATGGCCATGAAAAATAAAATGGGTGCAGCCGTTGAAATTGCGATTGGAAGCTCATTGCAAATCGCCTTATTCGTCGCACCTGTGCTTATCATTCTGAGTTTCTTCATCAGTGGTACACCAATGAATATTGTCTTTACCACTTATGAGATCGCAGCAATTGGAGTCGCGGTGTTCATCACGAAGTCCATCACACAAGATGGATCAACGAACTGGTATGAAGGACTACTTCTCCTGTTCGTCTACATCATCCTCGGTGTTGTATTCTTTCTCGTTTAACTGAAAATACCGGAATAAACAAAAAAAGTAACCCCTCGGGGTTACTTTTTATTGTTCAACGCTTCATACAGCTGCGCAAGATTACGTTCAAGCTTATTGAGAATTTGTTTACCTGGCAATTCGGAGATCAGTCCCGCCCGAATAGCAAAATCAATTTCCCTCGATAGTCCGTACATTTGCGTATCTAATACCTCTTMGTAAAGTGGACATTGACGTGTCGTCAAGTTTTCCATCTGTACTTCGATCAGCTTTTCGATTTTATCTGCATCTTCTTGAAGAAGATTAAGCGCCTTTTGATTCATATCGAGCAATAAATCAGATGAAGACATTCCCAACTTCCCCCTATACGCAAAGTCATCCGTCCTTATATGATCTATATTAAGCGAAATTGCCGTAATATACAAGAGAAGGTACCCTCAGAGATTCTGAGAATACCTTCTCTTGTTTCAAATCTAATCTTGAACGACGTTTACACCCAAATTATGCTTTGTGAATACTTCAGCCATTGCTGCTTTCGCTTCTTCGGCATCTGGTCCATGAACATGCAAATCATAGTTACTGGAGCTAAGTAGTGTCGTAAACAATCCAAGGATACTTTTTACATCGATATACTTATTGTCGTATTGAAGAACGATGGATGATCTGAATTTATTCGCTGTTTGGGAAATCTCAACAATTGCTGCATTATTAGCACTTGGCATATTTCATTCCTCCAATATAGTCACAAATGAGTTGGTCGTATTGCTTCCTCTATGATAACTTGGAATAGGAAGGGAAAGCAACTAGAAAATTTYCTGCATTCTCCATGTAAGCTCTTTATTTTATCTTTGGCGCAAGCGCCCTTTTCACACTATTTCCAAGGATCAATAACAAAACTAAGATGCCAAGTAAAAAGAGCAATCTACCTTTATACCTCTGAAAATGAAATAAATCATGAGCGATCATCGACTCCAGGAACACGATTGGAAACTTACCAAGTAACGTCCCCCACAGGAAATGACGAAATTTCATACGTGTTAGGCCCGCGGCGAAGTTAATTGCAGAAGACGGCAGAATCGGAATCAGACGTCCAATTAATACATAGAAGAAGCCGTGTCTCTCCATTCGTTTGCTAAATTGCGTAACTAACGGAAACCGCTGTAATTTTTTTTCTACCCAATCATGTCCATAATAACGTGCAAAATAGAAGGAAACAATAGCGCCTAAACACGACATCACATAGTTCACAAGAAAACCCATTTTAATCCCAAATATCGCAACATTCGTACCCGCTACAAGAACGAACGGAATAAACGGGAAGAATGTTTGAAAGAAAATCAAACTCATGCCAATTATTTTACCAGACCAGCCAATGTCTCTTAAATGTTCGGACAATTGCCGCATGTTACTATGTGCAAGTTTGATGCCTACAGGATTATAGAAGAAGAAATAAAGTATGCCAACGAGCACAATGAAAATACAAATGATCAAACCTGTACGTTTACTTTTTAATGCCGACAAAATTCGACCAACCTCCCTTAGACCAAATCATTGTATCATGTAACAACAGGTTCAGGAAGAGCAAACAAGTGATCGTTATCCTATCCAATTCTCCACTTCGCCCAGTCATAAGAATGAAAAAAGTACTTGTCCGAAGACAAGCACTTAATATGCGTCAACCGATTTGAATTTGATTGCGGCCATTATGTTTGGCCTGATAAAGTGCCATATCTGCTCGGTAAAAAAGTGATTCCACACTAATTTTATCTTCTTCCCAATTCCAATCCGATACACCGCAGGATACAGTAACTTGTGGATGTGTCTCCTCCATCACACGCCTGCGAATCCGTTCAGCAATCCGAATTGCCCGGTCCTTGGACACTTGAGGCAAATAGACAGCAAGCTCCTCTCCGCCCCATCTAGCCGCGATATCCATGTCTCTAATAATGGACTTAATGATCTGGCTGACATGGATTAGAATCTTATCACCGATTTGATGACCAAAAGTGTCATTTACCTTCTTGAAATTATCTATATCCACAACAATTAGGGACCCGCAGAAATCTTTTTTCTGCATCAAATTAGCCTGTTCATCMAAATAATGCCTAGCATATAGCCCCGTTAGATTATCTGTAATGACCATTCGCTTCACTTCTGCATGTAAGGAGGCGTTCGTCATTGCCAGTCCAATATGGCTTGAAAGCACCTGTAAAAGCTTATAGTTGTCATATGAGAAGAAGTTGGGTAAACGATGCACAATGAGGATGACGCCCTCTACGCTGCCGTTCACAAGGATAGGTGATCCAATGAGTGAGCGCGAATTCGTTCGTTGCATCAAGCTTGAGTTTACTTTATCATTACTCCAATAATCGGATATAATAATCGGTTCCTTAGACGAATAGATCAGCCCTGAAAATCCTTGGTCAAGCGTACATGTCTCATGAAACATGGCCGGTAAATTGGTCGCCTGAACAATTAATTGATCACTTTCTTTGGAGCTTTGAAGGATACAGCTATAGTCAGCACCAAATATGCTTAAAATTTCGCTCGAAGCTGAATTGAAAATCTCATTTAGACGTAAACTTTGATTAAGCTGCTTCGTAATTTCATTAATGAGTCGCAGTTCATTAATCATGAGATTGGATTGTTCGTATAGTTTCGCATTTTCAAATGCCGTGCCAGCTGAGTCAGCCAACAGCGAAATAAATTGCAAATCTGATGAATCGATCAATTCATCCGTAAACTCCATGTACAGAACACCATAAACGCCCTRCTTCCCTGATAAAGGTGCCGCAATGTTCCCTGAACTCGAAGCGCTTCCTATTGTGGTCGGCTCAAAAATAACTTGACCTTCCATGAAAGCTCGTGTTCGAATATCCGACTCAGTCCGTTGGAAATTCAAAGGCTTCACAGATAAATTCGTAGAATCATTATCTTGCGAGAGTAATAAATCAACTCGCGTGTTGGGATATACACGCCCCATGCACTCAATGACTTCTGTCAACACAGAATGAACATCAATCTTCGCGAGAAGCTTCTTAGAAGCTTCGAAAAGAATTACATGCTTCTTAGATTCCATTTCCTTCAAATGGTGAAGGTTATTTAAGCGATCAAACTTCCTGCGTTCCTCCACATGGAGAATGGAGCTCTGAAAGGAAAGTGCAAGACTGTATAGCAATTGTGCTAAATCTTTCATATTTATGCGAGATTGGGTAAAAAGACCTAAATAAAATTGAACCTTGCCATGATTGTCCAAAACAGGCGTAACCGCAATCAGATATGCTTTCAACTCTCGCAGATGCCATTCATCGCCATTCAGCAATTGTAAATGACCTGAACTTTCACAGCGAGAAAGCGGATTATCAACACGATCTGCAGCCTTCCATGAGAAACCTGGTTGCAGGTAATTGTCAATCGAAGGCGTGTCATTCGAACAAGAATCGATCACAGATAGATGCTCATTAGCGCACAACATAGCCGTTTGTGGTGGCAGCATGTTGGGGCCGAATTGCTGATTCCAGTTTTCAAAGGCATGGTGCAAAATTGGGTTTACTTGCAAACCCTCGTAAGAAAAGTTGCCAGAAAGTATAAAGCCTTGCCGAAGAAACACGTCAAAGTGTTCTGCTCGACTATGCTTTTGTATACTGCGAAGTTCACTCATAGGCTCTCCTTCACTCACTAACAATAGTCCTGAAGCACCAATTTAAAACTACTTTATTCTATCATACTATTTTTTTTCATCTATTGCACGATATTTTCCTCTCATTGGGACAGAGAGAGACTTGACACTTGGTCCTGTTTTTAATAAAATTAGAAGTCGAGTAACACCATGATTTCGGTGAATGCCATTTGTGATCACCCTCACTGCTTTTGCTCCTGACAAGACAGCGGCTGAACTCTCTTGACAGGGAATCACATTATGATTCATTAGCAAAATCGGGCACTTGTCTTCACCCTGACATCTAGATGCTATTTACTAAACTAATTGTCATGAGAAGGAGTTTTTCCTAAATGTCACGTTATACAGGACCTAAATTTAAATTAAGCCGTCGTGTTGGTATTTCCTTGAGCGGTAACGGTAAAGACTTGAAACGCCCATTCCCTCCAGGTCAACATGGCCCAGGACAACGTAAAAAAATGAGCGGTTACGKCGTACAATTGAATGAGAAGCAAAAGCTTCGTCACATGTACGGTTTGAACGAAAAACAATTCCGCAACTTGTTCGACAAAGCTTCCAAGCTTAAAGGTATTGCTGGTGAGAACTTCATGGTATTGCTTGAAAGCCGCCTAGACAACTTGGTTTACCGTCTTGGTCTTTCCAACTCCCGTGCAGGTGCACGTCAACTCGTTGCTCACGGTCACGTAACTGTGAACGGCAAAAAAGTTGATATCGCTTCTTACCTTGTATCCCTTGGTGATGTGATTTCACTTCGTGAAAGAAGCAAAGGCCTTTCCACAGTGAAAGAAGCTCTTGCTAACCGTAACTACCTTCCAACTTACCTTGAGTTTAACGACGCAAGCGTAGAAGGTAAATACATCCGTCTACCAGAACGTTCCGAGCTTCCACAAGAAATTGACGAAAAACAAATCGTCGAGTTCTATAGCCGTTAATAAAAGCAACCCCCTTAGGGAATTCCCTAAGKGGGTTATTTTTTTACTTTATAGGTTAAGCAAATTTGACTAGGAAGTAATTCTTTTTGCCGCGGCGAATAATGAGATACGAATCTCCAAGTCTGCCTAATTGCTTCGTCGCCGCTTCAAGCTCCGTCACTTTAACTCCATTCACAGTCACAGCACCGCTTTCAATATCTTGACGTGCCTGACGTTTGGATGGCGCAGCACCTACAGAAATTAGCAGATCAATTAAAGCGACGTCATCTTGCTCTAAAGTTGTTGAAGGTACATCCTTGAAAGCTTCTTCAATTTCTGTACGTGATAGAGACTGAATATCTCCACTGAACAGAGCAGAAGTGATATTAAGCGCACTCTCTAAGGCTTCCCCCCCATGCACTAACTTCGTCACTTCACGAGCTAAGACTTTCTGTGCTTCTCTTTTCCCTGGCTCATTCTGTACTTCAGCTTCTAGTCGCTCAATTTCTTCATGGGTTTCAAAAGTGAAATATTTCAAGAAACGAATTACATCATTATCCGCTGTTCCTAACCAAAATTGGTAGAACTGGTAAGGTGATGTTTTGGTTGCATCTAGCCAAATCGCTCCGCCTTCTGTTTTACCAAACTTCTGACCATCACTCTTCGTAACTAGCGGTAACGTCACACCGAAGGCGCGTCGATCCGTTGATTTTCCAATGAGCTCAAGTCCTGCCGTAATATTCCCCCATTGATCGCTTCCACCAATTTGTACGGAACAGTTCTTCGTTTCATTTAACTTCAAGAAATCATAGGATTGCAGAATCATGTAGCTGAATTCGGTAAACGAAATCCCTTTGGTAATACGTGAATCCACGGAATCCTTAGCCAACATGTAGTTCACTGTAAAGTTTTTGCCCACATCACGTAGGAATTCAATCACATTTAGGGAGCCTAACCAATCGTAATTGTTCACCAGCTCGGCACTATTTTCAATTTCAGTTGAGAAATCAAGAAAACGAGAAAGCTGATTTTTGATACTTTGCGACCATGCTTCAACAACCTCTGGCCCATTCAAAGTACGTTCATTCGCCTTACCACTAGGATCACCAATTAGACCCGTCCCACCGCCTACTAACGCTAATGGAATATGTCCAGCAAGCTGAAATCGTCTCAAGGTTAAAATAGGCAGCAGACTGCCGATATGCAAGCTATCCGCTGTCGGATCAAAGCCGCAATACAGGACAACGCGCTCTTCGTTAAGCTTTTTGTCCAAACCTTCTCGATCCGTAATTTGATGCAGCAACCCACGAAACTCTAAATCCTTCAGAATACTCATGTTCAACCATCCTTTGTTATGAAATAAAAACAAAAAAAGCCTTCATATCCCAAAGGGACGAGAAGACTTGACTCGCGGTACCACCCTAATTAAAACAGCATTTACGTACATCTATAACGAAAGTCGTAGGCACGGCATGCTATTTTCACTCAAGAACCGATAACGGGGTTTAATCGGTAAATACTACTTGTGCAGGCACATTCCTGCAGGTTCCCATTTACTGCTCAAGACCGTAATTCACTAACCTGCAGGTACCGGTTCGCACCCTCCACCGGCTCTCTGAAAGCATCCACAAGCTACCTACTGCTGATCCATCAACGCATTTGTTCTTGTTATAACACAGGATTCTGATGCTTGTCAAACCTTGAACTGAACCTTTCTCCCATCAGCATTACCGCAAAAGGTGCAGTTATGGTATACTATTAGGGTTCATGTAAGGAGGATATTGGAACTTATGCGCAATTTTTTCGCGAAATGGAATCGCCCCTGGGTTAGAATGACACTAAAAGTAACTGGAATTACCTTAAAATGGGCCATTATCTGTGTCTTTTTGGCTGGCCTGCTAGGTGGATCCGCCGCTTTCGGATACGTCAGTGCACTTGTTAAGAAAGATCCGATACGCAGCGAAGAAGCGATTCGCCAGCAAATGCAAGAGAATGCGATCACGGGATTCGCCTATTTCAATGACGATGCTGTCATTGGACAATTACGAACAGAAGAAGATCGACGTCTTGCACAGCTTGCCGACATCCCGCAATCCCTGTTAGACGCAGTCCTCTCAATTGAGGACAAGGATTTCTACATTCATCGCGGCATCGATTTTCGCGGACTCTACCGTGCGGTCACGCAGAAGCTTCTTAATGAAGATGTGCAAACCGGCGGCAGTACAATCACACAGCAGCTAGCAAGACGCGTTTTTCTTACACTAGATCGTGATGACGGTCGAAAAGCAAGAGAATTGCTGCTTGCACTTCGGATGGAACGTATCATGTCGAAGGATGAAATTTTACTTGCGTACTTAAACAAAATCCCTTATGGCAACGGAGCAACTGGCTATAATCTATATGGCATTAAAGCCGCCGCCAAAGGCCTATTCAACATTGATGATTTGGACAAATTGAACATCGCGCAAGCCGCGTATTTAGCTGGATTACCACAATCCCCTTCGCAATACTCGGCATTTACAAGTAAGCCATCTTTCGATGAAGAAGGCTACAAAAAAGCGGTATCACGACAGCAGTTAGTATTGAAGCGGATGATGGAAGAAAACAAAATTACAAGTGATCAATATCAAGATGCTTTGAAATTCGATCTAAAAGCATCGATGCCTTCAGCAGCTCAAAAAGCGTACACAACCTACCCTTATCTGATGATCGAAACCGAACAGGAAGCAGCAGAAATCTTATTGAAGATTCAGCAGCCCGGGCTTGATCCGAAGACGAATCAAACCGCTTATAATGAAGCTCTCAAAAGCATACATACACAGCTATTAAGAGGCGGGTATCAAATTTACACGACTATTGATAAAACCATTTATGATTCGATGCATGAAATTTCAAGCAATGAGAAGAATTTCGCGCCAACGGATGAGAAAAAAGGCGGCATCGAGCAAGTTGGAGCCATTATGATTGACTCTAAAACGGGTGCAATCAAAGGTATGATTGAAGGCCGAGACTTTTTCGATGAACAGCTGAATCATGCGACCCAAGCTTACAGACAGCCTGGATCAACGATGAAGCCAATTGCAGCTTACATTCCAGCTCTTGAAAAAGGTGTCTTGCAACCTGCGAGCATCGTGGATGATATTCCGATTATTCTAAAAGACGGCGTTAAAGGCTTCCATCTTCCTGAGAACTGGGATCATAAGTTCCATGGCCTGATGACGGCTCGACGCGCATTGAATCAATCCTATAACATCCCCGCCATCGATGTGTTTCTCAATAAAGTTGGCATTACGCAAGCATGGGACTTTGCTAAGAAGCTCGGTATTACATCACTTACCAAAGAAGACAATGCAGCACAAACAGGCGTTATTGGCGGTTTGAGCCGAGGTACCTCTGTCAAGGAAATAGCAGGGGCGTATTCCTCCATTCCGAATAAAGGCGTGTTTAATGCACCTTACTTAATCCGTGAAATTAAAGATTCGAATGGCAAAACGATTTATGCACATGAACAAAAACCACAAACGGTGTACTCACCGCAAACTGCTTATCTCATTACGGATATGCTGAAAACGGTCATCAGTAATGCCAGCCAAGGCACAGCTGCTGATCTTATGAAAAAATTTAAATCGTATGGAAAAATCGAAATCTCAGGAAAAACAGGTTCCACTCAAGATGATGCTGATGCATGGTTTATGGGCTTTACCCCTGATATCACGGTGGGTGTGTGGATTGGTTATGATCAACCGATTAATAAACTTTCGTCCAAAACAGGTCAAACCAATCATGCCAAAGATGTCTGGGCTCTCATCTTGAACAAAACGATCGAACAAAAACCAGACCTTTTCCCGAACAAAACATTTGCTAAGCCTGATGGAATCGTTTCAGCAACAGTCTCCAACTTATCTGGTATGTTGCCTAGTGAATTAACGACAAGTCCAGATAAACTAGTGACTGACATTTTCAACAAAAAGTACTTACCAACGCAAACAGATAATGTCATGGTAAAGATGAAAATCAGTTCGTTAAATGGGCTTAATTACATAGCTCAAGAGACTACTCCTGCTGATTTCGTGCAAGAAAAGGTCGTGATCAAACGACAAAAATCAATCACCCAATTATTAAAAGAAATCGATGAGGTTATGCAAAAGCTGCCAGAGAAAACCCGAAAGCCAATCGAATTCTATAAGCCATCTGATTATGACGTAGATGCACCAGCCGATGCGGACCCAAGGGTTGATGATGGGAAAGTACCACCAGCACCAAGCAACGTCGTGACGGTCAAGTCAGGTGACACGGCGACGATTACTTTCCAGCCGAACACGGATGCAGATATCGTTGGCTATCGCATTTATCGTTCGGATAACCAAGGAAAGTTTCAGCTCATGGGTGGAAAAGTCGTGCTAACAGGTGCTGAAGCGAAGTTTGTTGACCAACTTCAAACGGCAGCTATAACAGGGTACTACGTTACTGCAGTAGATGTAGCAGGCAAAGAATCTCTGCCAAGCCGTTCCTCTTATACAGATGGAAGTACCCTAGATTCCTTGCTAATTCCAGGTGTCGATAGCAATGGCAATCCACTGCCAGGGCTTACGTCCCCTTCACCAGGGACACCGAATGGCGGAACGGGCAGCACTGGCACTGGCAAGCCGATTTCGAAAGATGCACCTGCTGCACCAACGGGCATTAAAGCGAAAGCAGACGGCGCTTCGTTAATCCTCTCTTGGAAAGCGAACGAAGCCAAAGACAAAGTTAAGCAATACATTGTGTATTACAGCGATAAAGAAAAAGGCACCTATACAAAGTTAGGTACCGTTGCGAATGGAACAGAGTATCATTACTTCGCGGCAGCATATAATGGTTATTACAAAATAACAGCCACCAATGAAGCCGGAGAGTCTAAATTCTCTGCCACAATCGCTTATAATAAATAAAAGATGTTGAAGAACCTGGCTGCGGCCAGGTTCTTTTGTTTATCCACTGTTACATAAAAAAAGCTTTCTCTACACCACGAGAGGTGCGGAGAAAGCTTTGGGATTAAGCCAATTAATCTTCAATAGTTGATAAGTCACCCGTCGGTAGGTTAAGCTCCCACGCTTTAAGTACACGGCGCATGATCTTCCCACTGCGCGTTTTAGGCAGTTTATCTTTGAATTCAATTTCACGCGGTGCAGCATGGGCAGAAAGCCCTTCCTTCACGAACTTAGAAATTTCAGCTTTCAGTTCATCTGAAGCAACATAGCCTTCACGCAAAGCGATAAACGCTTTGATGATTTCGCCACGCATCGGATCAGGTTTCCCAATTACCCCTGCTTCTGCAACGGCTGGGTGCTCAACAAGCTTGCTCTCCACTTCGAATGGACCTACACGCTCACCTGCCGTGTTAATAACGTCATCAACACGACCTTGGAACCAGAAGTAGCCCTCCTCGTCTTGATAAGCGGAATCCCCAGAAACGTACCAGCCTGTCAAACGGAAGTACTCTTCATATTTGGATGGGTTATTCCAAATTTTACGCATCATCGATGGCCATGGTGTTTTGATGGCAAGGTTCCCCATCCGATTCGGAGGCAGAACATTCCCAGCATCATCAATAATTGCAGCCTCAACGCCCGGAATTGGACGACCCATAGAGCCTGGTTTAATCGTCATCGATGGATAGTTACAAATCAACTGTCCACCTGTCTCCGTCATCCACCAAGTATCGTGAATTCGTTGGTTGTAGACCTTCATTCCCCATCTAACAACTTCTGGATTTAACGGCTCTCCAACGCTCAATACGTGGCGAAGCGCTGACAAATCGTACCCAGCAGAAACATCGTCACCAGCCCCCATCAACATGCGGAATGCAGTCGGCGCGCTGTACCATACGGTTACTTTATATTTTTGAAGTGTATTGTACCAATCCTGTGGACTGAAGCGTCCTCCGCGGATCACATTCGTCGCGCCATTCAACCATGGAGCGAAGATCCCATAAGACGTCCCAGTCACCCAACCTGGATCAGCCGTACACCAATAGATGTCATCTTCTTTTAAATCCAAAACAATTTGACCTGTATAATAGTGCTGCAGCATCGCATTTTGAACGTGGAATACACCTTTCGGTTTCCCTGTTGATCCGGATGTATAATGAATAATTAAGCCATCCTCACGGTCCAACCATTCGATTTCAAGCTCCGTTGAAGCGTTTGCCATTTCTTTGTGGTAATCAACTTGCCCTTCACCAAGCTCAATGTTCTCCCCAACGAGGATCACATGCTTCAAGTGCGGAAGCTCGTTGTAAGGTACACGCGATAACTGACTAGGTGTCGTAACAATCGCAACCGCTTCACTATCGTCCAAACGGTCTCTTACAGCTGTTTCCATGAATGCTTCAAAAAGAGGACCAACCACCGCGCCTACTTTGAGAGATCCAAGTAAAGAATAATACAGTTCAGGTGTCCGCGGCATGAAAATGAAGACTCTCTCGCCTTTTCCAATGCCAAGTCCTCTAAGCACATTACCGAACTGATTCGATCTTTCTTTCATTTGTCCAAATGTAATCGCTTCATCTCGCGTACTGTCGCTGTAATATAAAGCAACTTTATCCTTCTTCGCGCCTTCTGCATGGCGGTCAATGGCTTCATATGCCATATTCACTTTACCTGTTTCGTACCAGGAAAAGCTCTTCTCGATGTCTGTCCAATCAAATGTCGCATGTGTTTGTTCGTAATTTCCCATGTTAGGATTTAGGGATACTGATTTAATGAGTTCATCTTTGATTTGATCCATGAACGTAAAACCCTCCTCACGAGATAAACCGCTTTCACTTTACTGATGAATTCGAGCAAAATGTGATCGATTTTTGACATGTTCTATTATAACATACTCATAATATTTCGCCTATGTTTAAGTTTTGCTATGATTTCCATGGAAAGTTTGGTATATAAATACTATGAATCTTCGCAAAGGAAACGCCCATCATGCTGTTTTTTAGAAGGAGAGCCAAGATTATGCAGCATATCAAAATCTACCACTCACAAAGCTTGCGCACTGCTCCCGATCAACCCGAAATCATAATTGAAGGTCCCGTTTCACCTGAAAAACTTCAAGATCTCACGATGCACATGAAGCTCGATGCTTTTCGCAGGCCTAAGGAACAACTCGAAGCACTTATCGAGATTTCGCAATTACCTGAAGGACGGATCATTCTAGCTAGGGATGGTTCTACCATAGTCGGCTACGTCACTTTCCATTATGCAGACGAAATTGAGCGCTGGTCACAGGGTAATATGAAGGATTTAATTGAACTCGGCGCCATTGAGGTGGCTGATGATTACAGAGCGATTGGTTTAGGCAAAAAGATGATCCAGCTCGCTTTCGAAAGCGATCAAATGGAAAATGTGATTTGCTTCACAACGGAATATTATTGGCATTGGGATTTAGAAACCAGTAAATTAACGGTTTGGGAATATCGTCAAATGATGGAGAAGCTCATGAAAAGCGTCGATATGATCTGGTTCGCAACCGATGATCCTGAAATATGCTCACATCCCGCCAACTGTCTCATGGTGAGAATCGGAAAGCAAGTACCCATCTCGTCGATCGAGCAGTTCGATCGTGTGCGTTTTCAGCAGCGATTTATGTATTAGCTCCAGAAGATAGAGTCAAAAGCAGTACTTCAATCGAAATTGTTAGCCAATTCGGGGGAATTTGGAAAATGAACATGAAGTCAACGCATCCTGTGTTTATATATGATGATCAAGAAATTCAGTATAAATTTAATGATAACCATCCCTTCAATCAGGATCGCCTTATCATGACAGTGGATCTGCTGCGCAAATCTAATGCTCTTCCAGACAGCGCTGTGCTCACTGCTGACTCAGCGACAGATCAAGATCTGCTGCGCGTGCATGCAGCCCCTTATATCGAGGCTGTGAAGGCGCTTAGTGCGCCTGTGCCCGAAGAGCGTTGGGTGCGTGAGGCGACCAGGTTCGGGCTCGACACGGATGACACCCCCTACTTCCCTGGGATGCATGACATCACAGCCAAGGTTGTAGGCGGCTCAATCTTTGCCGTAGACTTAGTAATGTCCGGCAAAGCCCCGCACGCCTTGCATTTAGGCGGCGGTCTCCATCACGCCCTGCAGAGCAAGGGCGCGGGCTTCTGCGTCTATAATGACGCATCTGCCGCCATCGCCTACGCCAAAGAGAAGTATGGCGCCAAGGTGCTATACATTGACACGGACGTGCATCACGGCGATGGCGTGCAGTGGAGCTTCTACGCAGATCCGCAGGTCGGCACACTCTCCATTCATGAGACGGGGAAATATTTATTCCCCGGCACTGGGGCCGTGAACGAACGCGGTGAAGGCGACGCGTTCGGCACTTGTGTAAACATCCCGGTGGAGCCTTACACCGAGGATGATTCCTGGCTGGAATGCTTCAGCGAGGTGTTGACCGAGCTGATCGCCCGCTTCCAGCCAGACGTCATTATCTCGCAGCATGGGTGCGACGCCCATGCCTTCGACCCGCTCGCGCATGTGCACTGCTCCATGCGCGTGTACAAGGCCATGCCCGAGCTCATCCATCGACTTGCGCACCAATGGTGCGAAGGTCGGTGGGTCGCGCTCGGGGGCGGCGGGTACGACATCTGGCGTGTCGTACCGCGGGCTTGGAGCCTGCTCTGGCTCGTGATGAGCGAGCAGGCGATCTTGAGTCAGCTGGAGGCAGAGCCCCAGCTGAGGCTGCCCCAAGCGTGGCTGGACGCCTGGCAGGGCAAGAGCCCCGTCCCACTCGTGGAGACGTGGCTCGACCCGGTTGAAGCGTGGGCGCCGATTCCAAGGCGCCAGGTGATCACCGAAAAGAATCGGCAGACGAAAGAGCTCGCCATGATGTACTTAAAATAACTTAGATATAAAAAGCTCAGAACCCGCCGAATCAGCGATGCTCTGAGCTTTTATTAATTTCAAGTAAAATTACAGTTGCTTAACCATATCTTCTACCATTTTATACGAATTCTCCGAAGCAATCACCGTAAACTCCGCGAAATTCACATGCGCAGAGCCATCTGCTTTATCGGACATAGAGCGCAATACGACATATGGAATTCCATTCATCGCACAAACCTGAGCGACCGAAGACCCTTCCATCTCGACACAAACGCCGTTCAGCTCTTGATACAGACTAGCAACCACTTCTCTGCTTGCAATGAACTGGTCACCGGACAGTACTCTACCCTTCTTCACTTTACCCGCGAACAATTTCTCGCCAGAAGCAACGGCTAAATCAACAAGCTTGCTGTCCGCTGCATAAACAGAATTATCCGCATATGGAATCACGCCTCGCGGATAACCTAGTGCAGTCACATCCATATCATGCTGTACACATTCCGTGGAAATAACGAGATCGCCAATTTGCAGCTCAGGATCTAAAGCCCCTGCTACACCAGTGAAAATAACAGCTTCAACACCGAACTGATCAATCAGAATTTGCGTTGTAACCGCAGCATTTACTTTCCCCACACCCGTACGGCATACTACGACATCTTTACCAAAATAAATTCCTTCTCGGAACGTAATACCGGCTTTTACCGTTTCTCTTATATCTGTCATATGAGCTACAAGCAGCTCAATTTCTTCATTCATTGCCCCGATTAGAGCTATTTTGTTCCACGTCATATTGATTTCCTCTCTCTCTTTTCATACATGAGAAAACCTCTACCGCGCCTCTTCCACAATGGGAATGACACGATTAGAGGTTTATTTTTCACTTAAGCTTAGGCTTTAACCGAATGACGGTTAATGATTTCATGCGGTAAAATAACTTGCATATTATCCGTTGATTCTTTATTCATCAGCTTCGTCAGAAGTCGCATCGACACAGCGCCGATATCATACATCGGTTGAGCTACGGTCGTCAATGTCGGTCTCACCATAGATGCCATGCGGATATTATCCACACTGATCACGGCGATATCTTCAGGAACACGAAGACCATTGTCTTGAATGGTATGGATAGCCCCGATAGCCATTTCATCTGTTGCAGAGAAAATCGCTGAAGGTTTAGGTGAAAGCTCCAAGAAGTAGTTCACCGCATCTACACTTGACTCGTAACGGTAGTTACCAATCCGTACATACTCATCACGCAGAGGAATACCAGCTGTTTCAAGCGCACGCTTATAGCCTTGATATCTGGCGAAACCATTCGCAGGATCCTGCAATGTTCCCGAAATCATAGCAATGTCTCGATGACCTGCTTCAATAAGAACATTCACTGCATCAAATGCTGCCGCTTCATGATCAATGTCAACGGAAGCCATCGCTTGGTTCTCATCCTTCGTGCCACACAAGACAACTGGAACGGATGAAGTACGGAAAGCTTGAATATGTTCTTCTGTTACAACACCACCCATAAAGAGCAGCCCGTCCACTTGTTTCTCTAGCAACGTGTTGATAACACGAATTTCTTTCTCTTTCTTCTTGTCCGCATTACACAAAATAATATTGTAATGGTACATATTCGCAATATCTTCAATCCCACGCGCTACTTCAGCAAAAATGGAATTGGATATATCGGGAATGACAACGCCAACAGTCGTCGTCTTTTTACTTGCCAAACCTCTTGCTACCGCATTTGGACGGTAACCCAATCGTTCAATGGCTTCAAAAACCTTCTTGCGGGTTTGCGGCTTCACGTTCGGGTTGTTGTTGACGACCCGAGATACGGTTGCCATGGAAACGCCTGCTTCTCTCGCTACATCATAAATGGTTACGGTCACGGTTACTCTCTCCATTTTCACAAGTATTCTGCGAACCTAGTATATTATCGTTATGATACGACAAATTAATCCATCTTGCAATGCAAAATGAAAATGCTTTGAAAATAATTTTCATTTTATTTTCAAAAGGTTCACATTAAGAATAAAAACCAACCTCGTAACGAGATTGGCCGCCATTTTTTAGGTAGAAATTGCGCTTTGAGTGATTTGGGATAACCGTTTACGAATTTCCTCTGCCCATGGCTCATCGCCTAGCGATTGCGCTAATAATAAGATGTCCAAAAGCTCATTGATTCGTTCCTCAACAATTTTCTCCATCGAATCATTCATACGCTCTTTTTCTGTTACTTTCAATAGCAGAAAGGCAACCTCCGAAACTTCATGGAAGAAGAATTGCTGCTTCTCTGGCTTACTACCAAGCCTACCGATCAGACCGGTAAGTTCAGGCTTTACATGAGGTACGACCTCACTTCGTCCACAGGCCTCACAGGAATAGATAGGAACATTCTCAATATCTACTTTACTTTGATAAATAACCGTACGCAGACGAAGGTTCATCGTGCGTCCGCACTTACAATACTTTTGCATTCTAACACTCCTTCACTGACAGGCGGCTGTACATAAATTGCTTGTACTATGTTATTCTACGATACCTTCAGATTTCCTTCTGAAATATGCATAGTAGTTTTTGCCACCTTTGGAGCGAAATGTTACTTTGCCTGTTGTTTACTGAACGCGATGACCTCATCCACAAAACGTTTGGAAAACACAGGAAGATCTGGCGGTCTGCGCCCAGAAATGATGTTGCGATCAACAACCACTTCTTCATCAACCCAAGTTGCGCCAGCATTTTCGATATCATCACGAATACCTGGCGTGGACGTCATGGTGTAGCCATCAACGATTTTAGCTGAGATCAATACCCAACCTGCATGGCAAATTTGTGCAATAGGCTTCACGTCTGCATGAAACTCCTTAGTGAGTCTTAAGACGTCAGCGTAGCGACGAAGTTTGTCTGGCGCCCAACCGCCTGGTACGTAGAGGCCAACATAATCAGAAGACTTCACTTCATCGAAAGCATAATCAGTCGTAATAGGAACACCATATTTCCCATGGTATACCGTTTTGGCTTTAGGTCCTACAATATCTACAATAGCGCCCGCTTCACGCAATCTGTAAACCGGGTACCACATTTCTAAATCTTCAAATTCTTCATCAACAAAGGCAAGAACCTTCTGGCCAGCTAATTCCATACTAATTACCTCCTACAATAGATTCCGTTTGTTCCGTTTGAGCAAGTAGTTCCAAGATTTCATCACTGGTTTTGCAAATTAATATGCGATCAACTAATGCTTTGCATGTCGCGGCATCACTGCTAAGTAACCGATGCTTGACCTGCAAGAGCGTCTGGACGGATATGCTCAGCTCTTCAATGCCAAGCCCTAGCCAAATAGGCAGCGCCCGAATATCTCCCGCCATTTCCCCGCACACGCCTACAGGAATGCCAACACGTTTACCTGCGTCGATCACAAGTTTAAGTAATCGAATAATGGCCGGATGATATGGATTATATAAGTGCGCAATATTCTCGTTCATGCGATCCACAGCTAAGACATATTGGACGAGATCATTCGTACCGATACTCATGAAATTCACTTCGCTTGCTAGTACATCCGCAATAATGGCTGCAGCAGGAACTTCAATCGTAAGTCCAACCTCAATATTGGCGTTAAAAGGCACACCAAGGCTGCTAAGCTCCAGCTTTGCTCTTTCTAAATGCGCTTTCGCTTGACGCACTTCGTCTAGGGACGTCACCATTGGATACATGATCTTCACATTACCAAAGTGACTAGCTCTCAAGATCGCTCTTAGCTGCGTCATAAATAGATCCGTGCGGTCCAGTGAGATACGTATGGCGCGGTAACCCAGGAATGGATTATCTTCTTTGGCTAGCGGCATATAGTCGAGCTTCTTATCCCCGCCAATGTCCAATGTGCGGATTACAATGGGACGCCCTTTGAGTTGTATCGCCGCGTGACGATAGACCTCGAATTGTTCATCTTCACTTGGCAATGAATCCCGATCCATGTAGAGGTATTCCGTACGGAACAACCCCACACCTGAGGCGCCATTTCGCAGCACTTGGTCAATTTCCATAACAGAATTGATATTCGCATGCAAATTCACAAAGCTCTTATCTAAAGTCAGCGGAGCCACATCAGCAATTCCTTGTAAGCTTTCTCTAAACTCCAACCAGTTTTTCTTACGTGCCTGATAACGTTCAATTGTCATCTTGTCAGGGTTGATATACAAAGTGCCTTCTTGCCCATCAATAATCAGGAAATCCCCATTTTGAATAGGACGCAGCAGCTTCCCTTCTAGACCAAGTACATAAGGAACAGACATTGCTCTGGCCATAATCGAAACGTGTGAGTGGGTGCCCCCCAGAATCGTCAAAAGTCCTAGCACATTTGTAGGGTCCAGATGAGCAAGCTGCGATGGCGTTAATTCTTTGGCAACTAGAATGTACGGATGGTCAACTGGCGGCACCGTCGTGCTTGTATCCCCTAATAAATGCTTCAAGAGACGATTCCCAACATCCTTAATGTCCAGCGCACGTTCTTTCATGTATTCATCATCAATTAAATTAAACATGCCTACAAATTTATCAATGACTTCTTTCACCGCAACTTCTGCGGCTTTATATTGCAGCTCTATAATTCCTTGAATCTCATTCATGAAAATGGGATCTTCCAAGATTGCTAAATGCGCATCAAAAATATACGCTTGTTCTTGCCCAACGACTTCTTTGATCTCTTGCTTGATTAGTTCTAGCTCATCTTTTGAATGCCGAATGCCATCATATAAGCGCTCGAATTCATAAGCTAAATCCGTCACATCAATCATTTTCTCAGGAAAATCCCATTCCCATGTTGGAATAACAAAAGCTTGCCCCATTGCGATTCCTGATGACGCACCTACACCTCTAATCATCCGTTCGTCCCCCCCTCGGATTTGGTTGGCTTAAGGACTACGGAMATAACAGAGCCTTGGCCTTTCTTTACTGGCTTAAACGGAGCAAAACTCCATGATTTCACAATATCAGGATTTGTAATAATCATGGGTGTCGCTAAAGAAGAAGCGAATTTCTTCACTTTGTTAAAATTGAACTTCACTAGGAGCTGCCCTGCTTCTACGCGATCGCCTTCCTTCACCACCGCATTAAAGCACTTACCCGGTAAGCTGGACGTATCGATTCCGATGTGCAGCAGAACTTCTAGCCCTTCATCCGTTAAAATTCCTAACGCATGCATAGTCGGGTAAATATGCATAATGGTGCCTGCAACAGGGGAAACCAACTCACCTTTTTCAGGAATAAATGCAACACCATTACCGACTAAACGGGAAGCAAAGATACGATCAGGTACTTCTTCAATTGGGATCATACGCCCCTGCATAGGAGAAGTAAACAAGACAACATGAATATCTTTACGCAATACTTTCATAATTTCTTCACGTATAAGCTCTGAAAATGTTCCAAACACGACTTGAACATTGCCTCCTCCAAGACGTATGACGCCTGCTGCTCCTAAGTGTCGTAATGCCGTGATGTCCATCAAACGATCATTGACAAGCGTAAGTCGCAATCGGGTAATACAGGCCTCAATCTTCTTAATATTGTCTTTCCCACCAAGTGCCTGCAAAATTAACGGAGAACGATACGGAATGTCCCCCGCCCACTCTTCTAACGATGAGCCTTCTTCCCTTCCAGGTGTAGGAATTCGAAACTTCTGAATCGCCCATCGGAATAAGAAATAATAAAGTAAACCATAAACCAACCCAATCGGAATCAACAATAAGCCATTGTGCGACAAGTGCAAATTAATAATGTAGTCAATAGCTCCAGCTGAATAGGAGAATCCATGGTGAATATTTAACTCATAGGCTATCCACATTGCCACGCCTGAAAGGATGGCATGGATAATAAACAAATAAGGAGCCACAAAAAGAAATGCAAATTCAATCGGCTCTGTCACGCCAGTTAAAAAGGAAGCTAATGCGGCCGTTAAGAAAGTAGCCTTGATTTTCGGCTTTAAATCTTCCCTAGCTTCTCCGATGATCGCGAAAGCAATGGCCGGTAAAGCAAACATCATTATCGGGTACAAGCCCGCCATATACATTCCTGCCGTCGGATCACCTGCGAAAAACCTTGGCAAATCCCCGTAAGCATATTGTCCTGAAGGTGTCTCGTAAGCTCCAACTTGAAACCAAAGGAAGTTATTCAAAATATGATGCAGGCCAGAAGGTACTAGCAAGCGATGAGCTATGCCGTATATGAATGCACCAAAGCCGCCTAATCCAAGCAATCCACTTGAAATTTTACCCATAAACGTCTCTAGATAAGGACCAATACCGATCATAATATACGAGACGATAAGCGTTGATAGCCCCATGACGAGCGGTACCATACGTGGTCCACCGAAAAATTGTATGTACTCCGGGAGTTTAATCTCCTTGCAGCGATGATAGATAATCGCGGCCAGTAAGCCAATCAAGATCCCGCCAGAAACGCCTAATTGAAAATGTTGGCCTAGCCCATGCTCGATAAGTCGGGTAAACATAAAATACCCCAACATGGCAGATAAACCAGCTATACCGGCACTTTCTGTTAAACCCAATGCTACACCGACTGCGAAGATAATGGGTATATAATCAAAAATCGTATTTCCAGCCAATGACAGCATTTCCCCAAAGCCTGAAGCATGTATGACATCCCAAGGTAAATCCCCTAGACAAAGCAGCACAGCAGCAATAGGAAGCGCAATGGTAGGCAGCATTAAGGAGCGGCCAAGCTGTTGTAAGTTCCCCATCCAGTTCAAACGAATGCTACCTCCTTAAAGTTTTCGTTAGAAAACTGACTTCGTAAGCATCTACCTTAGCAAATTCGAAGAGTATCTTCGTCTTAATCATAAGATTCTCTTATCAAATCGTAAAGCTTGTTCGTCCTTTTGTCAAAAAAAATAAGCGAATCGCATATACCAACAGGGTTTTCATACATAGTAAACGTAAAAGTTGACTAAGTAACTAAAATGCTGTCATACTAAACGAGTACCCCATTTCAAGGTCCTAGGAGGAGATACTCTGATGTCTTATGATGTTATTATTATTGGTGCAGGTCCTACCGGCGCAAGCGCAGCTCTTTTCACTTCAAAAGCTGGCAAGAAGACGCTCGTGATCGACAACGAACAAAGCGTTACGAAACGTGCTTGGATCGAGAACCATTATGGTGTTGAAGCCATTGGCGGGCCTGATTTAGTTGAAATTGGTAAAAAACAAGCCGCTAAATTTGGAACGGAATTCGTCCAAGGCCAAGCGACTCAGCTCGTCAAAAACGATGATGGCTTCCAAGTTTCTACTGAAGATGGTACATATGCAGGGAAACATGTCATTCTAGCTACAGGTTTATCCGTTGAGCTTGCTGAAGCAGCCGGCATCATGACAAAAGCAGGAACAGAACCGCGAATCAAAGCGATTGTCGACTGCGACGCGCAAGGTAATACGAGTCTGAGAGGTGTATGGGCAGCCGGCACGACAGCTGGCGTCAGTATGCATACGATCATTACAGCTGGCGATGGCGCCAAAGTTGCGATCAATGTCATCAGTGAGCTTAATGGTGCGCGCTATGTCGATCACGATGTTTTAAAGGCATAGTTCCCACTTATGAGAAAACCGCTAATCGATTCCCTGCAAAGGATATCGATTAGCGGTTTTATTTGATTTATACGACCTCGTCCTGCATTAATTGTTCCGCGGGTTCAGTATCGCATCTTCCACTTTGATACAACGATCCATAATGACCTCTACGCCTGCTTCACTTGCAATTCGCCCAGCTTCTTCATTCACGATGTCTAATTGCAACCAGAATACCTTCGCACCAATCTTGACAGTTTCTTCGGCCACAGGAACAACTTGATCGGCACGACGAAACACGTTCACGATATCCACAGGCTCAGGGATGTCCGATAAAGATGCATAGCATTTCTCGCCTAGAATTTCATCGGCATTCGGATTGACAGGGATAATTCGGTATCCTCGACTTTGCATGGCTGCTGAAACCATATAGGAAGTGCGATCTGGTTTATCCGATAAGCCAACTACTGCAATATTCCCTGCTTTAGCAAGCAATTCCTTGATATGTTCCCTGGACGGATTTTCAAATGTCATGTGGATCACTCTCCTATTTATTCAAGTAGGTTAGACCTTGTTTGCCCATAGCTGTCCAAGTGTCGACAAATTGGGCTTTGCCCACTTTCACTTGCTTTTTCCCGCTCAAGGGGTCATTTAAGTAGACATTTGTTTCATCAAATCCAACAAGTACAACAGCATGTTCGGAATAGGTCGTCTTTAGTGGACCGATTGGTGTATCCCAGGTTACCCATTTGTATGGTTGATTATAATCAATTGTCGTCCAAACAATAACCGGAATACCATGCGCAACTTGCTGCTCATACAGTTCAAAAGCCTCCCCCGTTATATCAATAGCTTGGGGAATATAGTTCTTCATAAGAGGAAACAATCCGGCATGATAGATGCCAAAGCCTCTTTTCTGTCGCGTAACGTCACCAACGAAGCCTGTGTTTGGATTTCCCCAATAGACGATGTTACCGGAGGAATCAACTGTTGCTGGTGTGTTATCTGTAGGCATTTCAGCGACTAGCTCCATCTTCGTTTTGTTCAGACCATAGAACTGCAGCAGCATTGTGAGACTTGTGATCTCACAGCCTGCCGGCAATTCAGGCAGCTGTTCAAAGATGGGGACATCCAGCATCGCTGATTTTATTTGTGCATGCGTGGGCGAAGGTGTCGGCTTAACAGTGACCTTCGACGTTGCGGCGGGTTTATCAACTGCTAAGACTACTGGACCAGACGCGAATAAAGCTGGCTCTTTCCCCGTTGCCTTCGCATACAGCAATACAGCAAATACACTGCTTGCAAATGTAAGACCTGCTACGAGAAATAATCCAAACGTCACCTTCAATCCTTGCCAAATAATCCTCATGCTGACTCACCCATTCATTGTAATTGAGATTCTAAGACTCGCTCACAAGCTCAACCTGTGCGCCGATCGAGCGCAAGTGATCGAAATATTGTGGATATGACTTGGCCACATGATGCGCATCCCGAATCGTTAAACCCTTTTCAGAGCGTAGACCAACCACAGTTAATGCCATAATAACGCGATGATCGAAGTGCGCATTAATTTCTACGCCGCCTTCAACACCTTGTGGCTTACCATGAACAATAATTTCACTCTGACGCTCTTCTACATCAGCTCCAGCTTTACGGAGCTCATTCAAATAATCTGTGATCCGATCACATTCTTTATACCGCAGGTTCTCAACATTATAGAAACGCGAAGTCCCTTCCGCAAAAACAGCGGCTGCAACCATAGCTAATACAGCATCTGTAAAATGATCACCATCAAATTCACCGGCTACAAGACGTTGGTTTCCACGAACATGAACAACACCATTGTCATGAGTGAGATTAACGCCCATGGCCTTCAGAACATCCACACAAGCCTTCTCACCTTGCTTGCTGTTCTCCTCTAAACGAAGCACACGCACATCCGAATTGGTAACTGCAGCGGCAGCAAGAATCGCTGCGGAACCAGGGTAGTCACCTTGGATAACATATTCTTTGGCTTCATAGGATTGTCTTCCTGGAATTCGATAATGCATTAAATCTTCACTTGCATGAACAACGATACCTGCTTGCGCCAATACCTCAAGCGTTTGACCAACGATAATTTTAGATTTCAAATCGTGCAGAACTTCAATTTCGCTATCTTCTTCAAGTAAAGGCGTCATAAACAATAGGGAACTCAAAAACTGTGAGCTCACATTACCGGAAACAGTGATTTTACCACCGCGAGGTTGTCCACCTTTAATAGTTATCGGTAAACGGCCGTTATTATGTTGTACTTCCACACCCATTTGTTGCAAAGTATCAATTAAATCATCATGAGGACGTTTTCCCAAAGATTCCGGATACGTATTTACGAATGTCACATCCGGGCAAAAGGCAGCCGTAGACATCAAAAAGCGAAGCACCGCACCAGCATTACCTACATTCAATTCAGACACATGCTTAGGATTCTTACCAAAGCCTGTGATCACAATTTTTTCATCATCTTCTTCAATAATGGCGCCAAGATCTCGCACACAGCGTCTCATGGCATCACTATCTTCACTATGAGCTGGATAATAGATTGTGCTTGTCCCATTCGCTAGTGCACCGATTAGCAAGTAGCGAGTTGTGTAGTTTTTGGAGGATAAAGCATTAATTTCCCCTTGAAGTTGGGAGGTTGGTTTTACGATGGCTTTCATGTCGTTTGATAACTCCTTCGCAAGTAGTTTATATGTAGTATCCGGCATGATGAACGTCAGAAAACAATCATCAGTGGGATGATAGAGATCCTAAGATTATTGACAGTGTACCATACGAAATCTAACTTGGAAACCTACTTCCCTTGTAAGCCAATCGAACAAAAGCTAGATAAAGCAACGCTTCGTTTGACATCCGGGCGTTATATTTCTATCATACTAAGTAAGGAGAATTCTTCCGAAATCACAAACATGGAGGCATCATCATGGATACGATTCTACCATCCGAGATCAAAGCAAGACTTGCTCAAGGAGAGCAATTAACGCTCGTCGACGTTCGCGAAGATGAAGAAGTAGCCGAAGGCATGATACAAGGCGCTATCCATATCCCATTAGGCCAATTACCAGACCGTCTGAGCGAGATCCCTCAAGTCGAAGAAGTCATCTTAGTCTGTCGCAGTGGAAATCGCAGCGGACGCGCACTAAGTTATTTAGAAGCCAATGGCATCAAAGGACTCAAAAATATGACTGGCGGCATGCTGGAGTGGGAGGACTAAGCTGAAAAGCTTGTCTTCTCGTTCTAATGAAGCCCAGCTTGCTGTATGATACGATCCGCAATTTGGTCCTCAGTTAGTTCAGTCGTGTCTATGGATATATGTGCAAAATCATAGGCATGCTTTCTTTGTTCCATAAGTGTTTGTACGCGTTCTTCTAAATTACCTTGCAGTAACGGTCGATTAGTATCTGCGCTTACTCTTTGGATAATCGTTTCTGCTGTCGCGTTCAATGCGACGACAAAGCCATGCTGCAGCATGCACGATCGGTTGGACTCTGCAAGTACCGCCCCGCCGCCCGTTGCTACAACTTGTCCTTCACTATCTAATATATGAGCCAATGTCTCTGTTTCCAAAGCGCGAAAATGAGCTTCACCTTGATTCCGAAATAACTCAGAAATACTTGTCTGTTGCACTTCTTCTAGTACAGTATCAGAGTCACAAAAACTCCACCCTAAACGCTCTGCAAGTTTCCTGCCTACGGTTGATTTTCCAGTACCCATGAATCCTATAAGGACTATATTTCTTACTGTCACACAAATCCCCTTTTCCCATATGCTAGTCATACAAACTTTCCCAACATCATACCATAGCCCTTCCAACATGAATACAATCCATCCAAAAATCATATAGTAGTGTGAATAAATTCTAGCACAAACAGTAAAGATTTTAGACAGACCACGCCGATAAGGAGAGATGGAGCTTTGAACCCTTCTGTTTTGAACCAAACTGTCGCCTTTACTAATCGCACTCAACGCAAACTGGAGCAGATTTTGCACCCAAGCTATACGCTATGCAAAGAGGATGTCGTCTGGATTCTGGAATTTATTAAGAAAAAAGTGGCTGAAGAAGACCCGATGATGCAAGGTCTCACTCAACCACGATTATTAAGAAATTTTCGTTATTTTGCCGAAGTCTCTCTCATGCTCATCCATCGTCGCAATGGCTTCGATCAAGAAGCTGACCGACTAAAGATGTGGCTTAGAGAAGCCGCCTATGGCCTAGAGGAAGAGGCTTAACGCCTATTCCTATTCGTTACCCATCCAGTTGTAGTGGAAGGATCCTTCTTTGTCCACACGTTGGAACGTATGAGCACCGAAGTAATCACGTTGCGCTTGCAATAGGTTAGCCGGCAATCTTTCTGTACGGTAGCTGTCATAGTAAGCAAGCGCGGATGCGAAGGATGGTACTGCGATACCGCGAGTAACAGCTTCTGCAATGACTTGTCTCCATGATTGTTGGTAGTTATCAACGACACCTGTGAAGTAGGAATCCAGCAACAGGTTTTTCAATTCAGGATTACGATCATACGCATCCTTGATATTTTGAAGGAAACGAGCACGAATGATACAGCCGCCGCGGAAAATCATGGCGATGCTGCCGTATTTCAGATCCCATTTATATTCTTCGGAAGCTGCTCTCATTTGAGCAAAGCCTTGCGCATAAGAACAAATTTTGCTGGCATATAGAGCTTGACGAACAGCCTCAATAAACGCTTTGCGATCCCCTGTAAATGCTGGAGCATCAGGTCCTTTGAGAACTTTGCTTGCTGCTACGCGTTCTTCCTTCATCGCGGAGATGAAACGGGAGAATACGGATTCTGTAATAATTGAAAGCGGCACGCCAAGGTCCAGAGCACTTTGACTGGTCCATTTTCCTGTTCCCTTTTGTCCTGCGGAATCCAGGATCACGTCAACCATTGGCTTACCTGTTTCAGCATCATATTTCGTGAAGATATCACGTGTGATTTCGATCAGGTAGCTATCCAGCTCCCCGTTGTTCCACTCTGTGAAAATCTCATGAAGCTCTTCTGTGCTTACGTTAAGTACATCCTTCAACAATTGGTAAGCTTCGCAAATCAACTGCATGTCTCCGTACTCAATGCCGTTATGCACCATTTTTACATAGTGGCCGGCACCGTCTGGTCCGATATAAGTACAGCAAGCATCTTCGCCAACTTTAGCAGAAATAGCTGTAAGAATTGGCTCTACCAATTTATAAGCGTCTTCTTGGCCGCCTGGCATGATCGCAGGTCCTTTAAGCGCGCCTTCTTCACCGCCGGAAACACCTGTTCCAACGAAACGAATACCATGTGCTTCAAGCTCTTTGTTACGACGTTGTGTATCTGGGAAGAATGCATTTCCGCCATCGATCAAAATATCGCCTTTATCCAAATGCGGAAGCAATTGGTTGATTGTATCATCTGTTGGTCCGCCCGCTTTGACCATGATCAAAATTTTGCGCGGCACTTCAAGGGATTGAACAAATTCTTCTACGGTGTATGTACCTACAAGTTGTTTGCCTGGTGCTTCTTGAAGAAGTTCCTTCGTTTTCTCAGCAGAACGGTTGAATACGGATACCGTAAAACCTCTGCTTTCAATGTTTAACGCTAAGTTTTTCCCCATTACTGCTAAACCTACAACACCAATTTGTTGCTTAGACATGTCTCTTCTACACCCTTCCGATATATAAATAGTTTAAATCGTCATCGCGCCAAAACCGCCGTCTACTCTCAAAACTGTTCCTGTCACAAAGCTCGAAGCTTTCTCTGAAGCCAGGTACACCGCAGCACCTTGAAGCTCTGCAGCTTCACCAAATCGATTCATTGGCGTATGACGCATAATGGATTCGATCCGTTCAGGCGACAAGATCTTACGATTCTGCTCTGCTGGGAAAAAGCCAGGAATAATCGCATTCACACGAACGCGACTCGGAGCAAACTCACGAGCTAGGTTCTGTGTGATATTATTCACAGCARCTTTGGAAGCGGAGTAAGTGAATACACGTGAAAGTGGTGGATCCGAGGAAACGGATGAAATATTAATAATGCTTCCGCCTTCACCGCGTTCAACCATGTATTTCCCAAACACTTGGCAAGCTAGCACGACGCTTTTCAAATTAACCTCCATAATAGAATCCCATTCTTCCATGGAAATGTCAAAGAAAGGTGTCGCACTATTTTTACCTGGACAATTCATAAGAATATCCGCACTTCCAGACCAAGCGATAACATCCTGGAGAACTTGCTCTAAATCCTCACGTTTCGTGGCATCCGCTTGGAAGGTCTGAGCTTCGCCGCCAATAGCAGCAATGCTCTCGCGAACCTGCTCGCTTTTCTCTTGATTACGCCCAACAATAGCTACTTTAGCGCCATGTCCAGCCAAGGCTAATGCCATGGAGCCACCAAGTGTACTATTCCCGCCAATAATTACTGCTGTTTTCCCAGAAAGATCGAATAAGTTCATTGTCGTCATCCTCTCGATTGTTGTTACTTGGCAAATGCTGAATTATGATTGAGGACTCCGAAGGTGCTGACCTTGAAAAGCGGTGATCGCGTCGAATTGATCTTTTAACTGATGATATACGCTCGTATAAATAGATGTCAATTGTTGATAGACGCGATAATCGTTTTCATTCACCTCGTGAGCCTTGCCTACTTGAATCCATTTGTGTGCATGTGATAAGTCTTCGATCTCGCCCATCGCTAGTAAACCAAGCAAAGCTGCGCCAATTCCTGAGCTCTCTATGGAGTCTGGAACGGTAACTGCCGTACCCAGCATATCGGTCATCATCTGACGCCAGAACTCCGAGCGAGCGAAGCCGCCGGAAGCTCGAATGACCGTAGCGGGTCCCATCATCCGCTCCAACGATGTGGCCACGGCTTGAATGGAAAACATGACACCTTCTAGTGCAGCACGGATCATATGCTTTTTCTGGTGGCTGAGTGAAAGACCGAAGTAGACACCGCGAGCATTGGCATTCCAATAAGGAGCTCGTTCACCGGAAAGTAACGGCAAGAAGAGCAATCCATCGGAGCCTGCTGCCACTTCAGCAGCAAGAGCCGTCAGATGATCGTAAGGATCCATGCCTATGCGGCGTGCTTCCTCCGCTTCCGCAGTCGCGATTTGATCTCTCACCCAGCGGAATACGATGCCTCCGTTGTTAATCGGTCCACCAACGACCCAGAAGTTTTCGGTTAACGCGTAACAGAATAACTTCCCTTCTGGGTCCGTTTGCGGCTTGTTAACGACGCTTCGCACAGCTCCGCTCGTGCCAATCGTAACGGCAACAACCCCAGGTTCGAAAGCGCCTACGCCAAGGTTGGCAAGGACGCCGTCCGAAGCACCGACAATAAACGGCGTGTCCATGGACAAGCCCATCGTAGCCGCATAGGCGGGGCTTAGCCCTTCAACGCGATGCGTCGTTGGCACAAGCGTGGATAGCTGCTTCGGTGTTACACCTGCATAATCAAGTGCTCCTGCATCCCAATCCAACTGCTCCAGATTAAATAATCCTGTCGCACTCGCCAGTGAATGGTCGATGAGATACTGACCGAACAGCTTGGCAAACACATACTCTTTAATCCCAATAAATTTATAGGTATTTCGAACAAGCGCTGGTTCATGCTCCCCGAACCACTTCAGTTTCAGAAGCGGTGACATGGGATGAATCGGTGTGCCTGTTCTCGCATAAATCTGTTGTCCAAGCCCGCTGAGCTTCAAATCCTCTGCATATTGGCTGCTTCGGTTGTCGGCCCATGTAATACATTGGGTTAACGGCTTATTGTGCTCATCTACGGCAATTAAGCTGTGCATCGCTGAGCTGAAGGATACGCAAAGCACTTGTTCAGGTGCGATGCCTTGCTTGCGAACGACAGCGCCAATCCCCTGCACCACAGCATCAAATATTTGATCCGGATCCTGCTCTGCTCGATCTGCGGCAGGTGTGAATAACGGATACTCAATGGAATGGGAAGCAAGCACGTGTCCGTCCCGATCAATGACAAGCGTTTTGGTGCTCGTAGTTCCAATATCGGCTGCAATGATATATGGCTTCTGACTTTCCGTCATTTGCAAATATTCCCCTCTGCATCGAATGATAGCTCAAACGGCTCTGATAAAATCTCAATATCCGGATGCTGACGAGCAGCTTCTAGGAGGTTCACTGAAATTTCAATTTCACCAAGGTGAAGTGTGTCTTGGATACGAACTAATTTACAGGTTGTGTAATCTAAGATATTACATGTCTTCACTGCTGCTTTGATGGCATAGAAGTCATTCTCTAAAGTCGTAGCAATCTTCGTTGGTGCACATACCGTTGACGTTAATCCGTTGGCATAAGTAAACTCTAGGCTTGTTTTATCAACAAGTCGTTGTGTCGTAAAATCAGCCGTACCCACACCATTGGCATTACCTTTGGTTTCATGTGTCAAATCAAGGACAACCATCTTCGATACTTCTGGCCCGCCATGTGCATAAGGCGTTGGGTAACGTCCTGTCACGTTGGGATCCATCCCATCGCCGCTAATATTTTTACCGATATAATCAATCACGAGCACATCGATTTCATCGAATAAAATTTTCGGCAAACGCGACTTTGCTTCTACCAATAAAACTTCCTCGCGCGCTTCAATTTCGGCTGCAGGCAATACCTCTACCTGACACGTCTCATCGTAAGCATTCTCGACGAGGGCTACACCGAATACGATCGGCAGCTTCTCGATCATCAAATTCGCCATCGCAGGCACATTCTCAGCCATGTATTTAAATCCTAGCTGATGACAAGCTTCTGCGCCTTTTTGCTTACCGAGGCCAATCGCGATCATCTTCATGATGCCGCTCTCAATTCGTCCCCGGAATGCCGTATGTGGCTTCACGCGGTTAATCACGACAATGGCATCCGCTTCTGATGCGATGCGATCCACATAAACCGGCAAACCATTCGGCAGTTGATCGATTTTAACCACGTCCATCGAAGAACGAATCGGCGCTCCCATCGTTTCTTCGGTTATCCCAAAGTGCTGAAGCACCTCGGTTTGACCTTCTGCCGTTGCCCCGCCATGGCTGCCCATGCACGGTACGATAAATGGATGTGCGCCTCTTGCCTTAATCGCATCCAAGGTTGTTTTCGTGAAGCCTGCGATATTGGCAATACCTCTGCTCCCAACTGCAACTGCAACTTGCTGTCCTGGAAGGATACTGGGCATAACGCCGCTGCTTTCCAGCTTATCTGCGAGCTCCTGCAAGGGATTTTCCAGAATGGAACGATCAAATTTTTGACGGATTTTGATCATTTGCGGAATCGGAATATCATTTAACAGCTCTCTTAGAATACTCATCGACTTCTCCCACTTCCTTATTCTTGTAATGGTTGCACAGATTCACGAACAATAAGTTCAGTTCGCAAAAGCAGCTGCTCAGTTTCACTCAATTTGTTTTCTATATTACCTAGGAGACGCAGTGCGCCTTCTTTGCTAATTTGTTCAATTGGTCTTCGTACTGTCGTTAATGATGGCGTCACGTACGCTGCGAAAACCGTATCGTCAAAGCCAACAACTGAAATATCTTTAGGGACTTGCAAACCAGCTTCAAACACCGCTTTAATGGCTCCTAATGCCATCTCATCATTGCAGCAAAAAACAGCTGTCGGTTTCTCTTCAAGACTCAAAAATTGTTGCATCGCCTTATGACCGCTTTCCAAATCATACAGTCCTGGCATGCAATACGCAGGTGGAATCGAGATCCCGTAATGCCCCATAGCTCGTTCAAAGCCATCCTTCCGATTCTGCGCGGATTTAAAGCCTTTACGACCTTCGATTAAGGCGATTTTCTTATGCCCCTGATTCACCAGGAAGGCTCCCGCATGAAAAGCACCTTGCTCTTCATCGGAAAGGACATTTAGTACACCAGCGGTGTCCACTGGCCGATTCAATACGACGAGCGGAATCCCTTTGCCTGCAATGTGCTCAATGATCGGTTGATCGTCATCACTCTGGCTGACAATGATGATACCATCAAAGCTTTTTTTCGTGATGGAATGAAAGCTTGTGTAATCATCAATCCCTTTGACAATCAACTGGTAGCGATCTCTAATCACCGAGTTGACCCCTCGAATAGCTTCATAAAAGAAGCCTGCAGAAGTTCCATTGCTTAGTGTGGTAAAGAATAGCCCCAAGTTATACGAACGATCCAATACTAGGCTCTTCGCATTATAATTCGGAGTATAATCCAACTGTTCAGCGATGATACGAATGCGCTCCTTGGTCTCCTCTTGGATGAGCGGACTGTTGTTCAAC